>JBAUBP010000298.1:0-13780 GCA_049676905.1 Bathyarchaeia archaeon | reverse complement strand
GTTATATATGCAGCTAAACCGGGAATTGTAATTGGAAGAAGAGGTCAAAGCGTCAGAGATCTAACCAAGACTCTGGAAGAGAAATTTGGATTAGAAAATCCACAGATCTCTATCGCATCTATTGAACTGCCTGAATTAGACTCGAAGATAATGTCTACCCAGATTGCTATGGCTTTAGAGCGCGGTGTTCATTTTAGAAGGGCAGCATACTGGGCAATGGGAAGAATTGCGGATGCTGGTGCCATAGGTGTTGAGGTAACGATAAGTGGCAAATTGACTACGCAACGATCAAGGTCTGAGACTTATAGACACGGCTATTTGCTGAAGGTCGGAGACCAAGTACAAAAACAGATTAAGACTTCAATTGCCCACTGTCAATTAAAACCTGGACTTTTCGGTGTGAGAGTCTCCATTATGCCTCCAGATTTTATATTTGTTGATAGACCAACATTCAAGAAAGTGGCTCCCACATCCGACACTGAAACAAAACTTGTTGAGGAAAAGAAAGTGGCTCCCACATCCGACACTGAAACAAAACTTGTTGAGGAAAAGAAAGTGGAAAAAGTGGAAAAAGGAGGAGAAATTGAAAATGCCAATTCTGAGAAAGCGGGAGATCAGGCAACTACTACCTGAAGAACGTGAAAAAAAAATTCAAGAGCTAAGAACAGAGTTGGTTCATCTTCGAACTATGGTTGCCTCAGGAGGCACTGTAGAAAACCCAGCTAGGATAAAAGAGATCAGAAGAACTATTGCAAGATTACTAACAATCAAAGCACAACAGCCAAAAGAAGGTGTAAAAACGAAATGAATATCACGCCTTTTAACATAACCAAGAACGAGTTCATAGGTTTAGATCTTAGAATATCGAAAAGTCATAACAAACAATTGATTGGAATGAGTGGTAGAATTATCGATGAGACAAGAAATACATTGGTGCTCAGACAAGGATCCAAGATAATCCGTATACCTAAGGACATAGTTCGCCTCAACATGTCAATACCCTTTGGTAAGATGATTGAGGTCGACGGAAGATCAATAGTAGCTAGACCTGAAGATAGGATCAAGATGAGGGTTAGAAGATGGTGATACGTGATACAGGCCTAAAAGTCACAGCACCTCGAAAAAGTTGTGATGACCCGTTATGTCCATTTCATGGAAAATTAGGACTTAAAAAAAGAACACTAACAGGAACTGTGGCAAAAAGTAAAATGACTAGAACAGTTACCGTCGAAAGAGATTATTTTCATTACGTTAAAAAATATTTGAGGTATGAAAAACGAAGAAGCCGCACAATGGCGCATAGTCCACCTTGTCTTGAAGTGAAAGAAGGGGATAAAGTTACAGTTGCGGAATGTAGGCCTATCAGCAAAGAAGTCACTTTTGTTGTTGTGAACAAGATAAGTAAAATAGAGTAAGTGATTTGTCATGCCCGCCCCAAAAACCAGAGCCGTTAGCGCCAGAGGAGTGATAGAGTATAGACCTCGAATCTCTCGAGGACTACCAACCGGTAGCATTCTCACATGTGCAGATAATACTGGAGCAAAAAAATTGAAACTCATTAATGTTACAGGATACAGGGGACGTCTTAAGAGGCCACCCGAAGCATGTATCGGTGATATGGTTACAGTATCAGTCTCTAAAGGAAAACCTGAACTCAGACGTCAAATGTTTCCTGCTGTCGTAATTAGGCAGAGGAAATTATTTAGGAGACCAGACGGAATGCGAGTACAATTCGAGGATAATGCCGCTGTAATTATGACTCCAGAGGGTGAACTTAAAGGAACAGAGATACGTGGTCCCGTCGCAAAGGAAGCTGCCGAGAGATGGCCCCGCGTTGCCAACGTAGCTGATTTAGTACTTTGAGGTTGTAAAATTGAAGACTAAAAAACCGAGCAAACAGAGAAAACGAATCGCATTGGCAACTGAAAAAGAAATCCTGAAAATGATGAAAGTCCGACTTTCGAAAAAACTCCGAGAGAAATACAGAACAAGATCGGTGTCCGTTAGAAAAGGTGACTCTGTAAAGATTTTGAGAGGAGACTTCGCGGGAATTGAAGGAAAGATCATTGAGACAGACAGACACATTCAAAAAGTGACAGTTGAAGGCGTTACAAAAGAGAAAGTCTCAGGTGAACAAATGAGAGTTCCAGTACATGTATCAAACGTTGAGATGACAACAATGGATACAGGAGATCGATGGCGTTCAGATAAATTCGAAAAGAAAACAGAGACGCCAAAACCGTCGACTACTGAGGAGGTTAAATAAAAGTGGGCGGCAAAGGTGGGTCAAAACATCTCAAGAGGCTTCCTTCACCATCTTTCTGGCCTATCCATGTAAAAGAGTTTAAATGGATAACAAAACCCAAGGCTGGCCCCCACTCGATAAAGATAGCTATACCCCTTTCGGTAGTCCTAAGAGAGATCCTTGGATACGCGAAGACAAGAAGAGAGACTAAGCTGATTGTCTCTAAAGGGATTGTAAAGGTTGACGGCAAGACTAGAAGAGATCATAAATATCCAATCGGTTTGATGGATGTACTTGAAATTACTGATACTAAATCGACCTTCAGAATGGTTCCTTTCAAATCAAAAGGATTATCGCTTCTCAAGATAACAAAAGATGAAGGTAAATTCAAACTTTCTCAAATCGATAACAAAGTCTTTCTGAACGATGGAGGAATCCAACTCAATTTCAATGATGGTAGAAATGTAGTCTTGAGCAAAGACTCTGCACAGTCAGTAGACTCTTACAATACAAGAGATTCGATCAAGATTGAAATACCCTCACAGAAGATTCTAGGACATTTCAAATTTATCGAGGGCAAATATGGACTAGCCGTAGCTGGAAGAAATATTGGAAGACATGGTAAGATAGTAGGAATTGAGAGCGCCACCGCATCTAAACGAGCGACAGTATCCATACAGGATCAAAAAGGCCAAACCTTTCGAACAGTTGCAGATTATGTTTTCGCCATTGGTGATGATGAACCTGAGATAAAGTTGCCGGAGGATTAGATAAATGTCAGATCCCTCAACTAAACCTGAAAATCCTATGAGAAAAGTCAAGCTTGGCAAAGTCACAGTCAATATAGGTGTAGGAAAGTCTGGTGAGCCACTTGAGAGAGCAAAAAAAATCCTGAAACAGATCACTGGGCAAGCTCCGAGTGAATGCATGGCAAAAAAAGCAATAAAAGATTTTGGAGTTAGAATGGGCGAACCAATAGGATGCAAAGTCACATTAAGAGGTCAGAAAGCATCAGATTTCCTTAAGACCTCTCTTGAAGCGGTCAATAATAGACTACCTGAATCTTCATTTGATCAATGTGGAAACTTTTCTTTTGGTATAAAAGAGCATATAGAGTTACGGGGAACCAGATACATTCCGGAACTTGGTATCGTTGGAATGGATATCTCAATCACCCTTGAAAGATTAGGATATAGAGTGAAGAGAAGGTCCTACCATAAATCAAGTATTGGGAAATCTCACGTCATAGGCAAGGCCGAGGCAATGGGTTTTGTCAAAGATAATTTTAATGCTGAGATCTTTGGGGATGAAATTGAATGAAAAAGCAAACAAAGAAGGAGAGAAAAATAGGTAAAGCTAGCAGACCATGCAGACGATGTGGCCAAGAAGGCGCAATTATTAGAAAATACAGTTTGATGATCTGCCGCCAATGTTTCAGAGACACGGCAGGATCACTTGGATTTAAAAAATATGAATGAGGTTTATGAACATGACTTTACTGGATCCGCTAGCAAATGCTCTCTCAACTATTGTTGAAAATGAGAAACGGAGAAAAAGAGAGTGTCTTGTAAGTCCTGCATCAAAATTGATGGGACAAGTACTTAGAGTGATGCAGAAGAACGGATACATAGGAGAATTTGAATACATCGATGACGGAAGAGCTGGAAAATTCAAAATTCAACTACTTGGGAGAATAAACAAGTGCGGCGTCATAAAACCAAGATATTCAGTCAAAATTGATGAACTTGAATTCTGGGAAAAAAGGTATCTGCCATCACGTAATCTCGGTACTCTCGTGATTACGACCCCCAAAGGTGTTTTTTCAAATAAGGATGCTCGAGAGAAGAACACCAGCGGTAGCTTAGTTGCATACGTCTATTGAGGAGAGCTGATATTTTGATTGAAAACAAAGTCGAGAGAACCATTGAGATTCCACAAGATGTAAAAGCGCAATTGGACGGTGGCCTTGTTAACATCACTGGACCCAAGGGAAGCCTCCAAGAAAATCTGTCTCATTTGCCGGTTAAAATATCTCTCCAGAAAAATAGATTCAGTGTTATGGCAACTTGGCCTAAAAAAAGAGAATATTCAATGGTTGGAACTGCAGCGTCATGCATCAAAAATATGATCAAAGGTGTTACCGAAGGGTTCCAATATAAATTGAAGATGGTCCACGCTCATTTTCCAATGACAGTGAAAGTAAAAGAAGACACGAGGACTATTCTCATAGAAAATTTTACGGGTGAAAAATTCCCTAGACGTGTAAAAATTATTGGAGAAACATCAGTAAAAGTCTCTGGAGAAGATGTGATCGTAGAAGGAATAAATCTAAAAGATGTAAGTCAGACTGCCTCCAACATAGAATTAGCAACAAAGATCAAAGATAAAGACCAACGTGTGTTCTTGGACGGAATTTATGTTTTTGAAAAGAAGAAGTGATTGTGACAATGGCAAAAACTAAAATCACACGTAAAAAGCGTATAAAGCCGAGAGTTCGACGTTCGGAAAGCTGGCGCTATACAAGGATTTCGGAGAGTTGGAGGAAGCCAAAAGGAAAGAGCAGCAGAATGAGAAAAAAGAGAAAAGGATGGGCTTTATCTCCAGCTATAGGTTATGGAACTCATCGAAAGTATCGAGGGCTTCACCCATCTGGGTTGAAAGAAATTATAATCCATAATGTTAATGAACTTGAGAATGTTTCTCCCGATCAAAAAGCCATTAGAATAGCTGCGACCGTTGGAGAAAGAAAGCGGCTTAGAATAATAGAACATGCGCAAGAACTTGGATATAAAATACTCAATCCTAAGACATCAAAAACCGCTGAAGAGGAAACTATTCCCTCCACGGAAGTAGAGTCTCAGGCTATTCCCTCCACGGAAGTAGAGTCTCAGGCAGAGAAAATAGAAAATCAGATTGAGAGCGAAAATACAATTGCAGAATCAGAGAAATCAGAGAAGGTAGAAGAAGATTGAGCTTAAAAACACAGAAGAAAATGGCAGCATCAATATTGAAAGCCGGTAGATCAAGACTCTGGATAAATCCAGAGGAATTCGGTAGAGTCGAATCGGCTATAACTAAAGAAGAGATAAAGAAACTCATTCATGAGGATGTTATAGTCACAAGGCGGGAAAGAGGAGTAAGTCGAGGAAGACATAGAGCGAAGACTAGAAAGAAAAAAGGTCGAGGCGCTGGTTCGAAAAAAGGGTCCATTCATAACAGGAAAAGAGTTTGGGTAGATAAAATAAGAAGGCTCAGATTCAGGCTCAAAGAACTGAAAGGCAAGAAAATTATTACCCCTAACATATATCGGAAACTTGTCTTGTTGGCAAAAGGAGGGACATTCAGAAGTGTATCACATCTCAATGAATACTTGGAATCCCATAATCTAACAAGGAGGAGATAGATGTGGCAAAAGGTCCTACCTATAACCTACCATTCCGTAGAAGGAGAGAAAGAAAAACTAACTACACTAGACGCAAAAAGTTATTAACATCGGGAATTCCACGACTCATAATTCGAATTACAGGAAACTACACGATCGCTCAATTGACTGAATCTACTCCTAGCGGAGATCGAGTTGTAACATCAGCTAATTCAAAGGAATTAAAAAATAAATTCGGATGGAAAGCGGGATCAAATAATATTCCAGCCTCTTATCTTACTGGTCTTCTTGCAGGTAAGAGGGCGAATTCAAAAATGATGAAAAGAGCGATCGTAGATATCGGTCTAAGAAGACTCTCGAAAGGTTCGCGAATATTCTGCACACTCAAAGGTGCAATAGATTCAGGTCTTGATATTCCTCACAAAAAGGAAATCCTTCCTGAAGAGGGAAGGATCAAAGGCGAACACATTGCCGAGTACGCTAAAAAACTATCATCAAATCCAGATCAATACAAAACAAGATTCTCACAGTACTTGAAAAATGGATTAAAACCTGAAGACCTGCCAGAACATTTCGAACAGGTCAAGAATAAAATATCAGAAACTACCAAAGAGGCGACATAGACAACATGAGTCGACATACAGAAAGAGGAGTCGAGGCAGGCTGGACGCCGAGAACCAGGATTGGAAAACTTGTCCAGGAAGGTAAAATAACATCGCTAGAAGAAATATTCATTCAAGGGCAAAGAGTACTCGAATCAGAAATTATTGACGTCCTTTTACCCAATCTCCAAGAGAGTGTACTCGGAATAAGTTTAGTTCAAAAACAAACTGATGCTGGTGAGCGGTCAAGATTCAAAGCAGTAGTGGCTGTCGGTGATCCTGAAGGATACATTGGAATAGGATTAGGAAAAGCCAAACAAGTTAGAACAGCAATTGCAAAGGCTACAGTCCAATCCAAACTAGCTGTCATACCAATACGAAGGGGTTGTGGAAGCTGGGAATGTGGATGTACAATTCAACACTCATTACCATTCAAGGTAATAGGCAAATGTGGCAGCGTCGAAGTTGAACTCTATCCTGGGCCAAGGGGGTTAGGACTTGTCGGAGGCGAGGTTGTTAAAACTATGCTCAATCTCACAGGGATAAGAGACTGCTGGACTAAAACTTATGGTGCAACCAACACACTAACGTCTATTGCATACGCGATCTATGGTGCGTTAAAGCAATCTTACACAATGGCCACTCTAGCAGAATAGGATCATTAGGAAATGGTTCTCATGAGTAAAGAAAAGAACATGTGTCTCTTAGCTGTAAGAGTAAGAGGTTCAGCGGGTCTAAGGCATAGGATAAAGGCGGTTCTGAGAGATTTAGGTTTGAATCGAAGAAACCAAGCTATTATAATGGTTGATACGCCAGCAATTAGAGGAACTCTCAAACTAGTAAAGGACACTCTATTCTGGGGAGAAGCAACGGAAGATATATTGTCTCTTCTTCTAAGTAAAAGAACGAAAATGCCGAAAATTGGAAGGTTAACGGATCAAGAAGTGAAAAAGAGATTTTCTATATCAAATATTGAAGCTCTTGCAAAATCACTAAGCACAGGAGAAATAAAACCGCAAGATCTCAAAAGACATGGTGTAAACATAAAATATAGCCTAAACTCACCGAAAGGAGGTTATGGTGGAAAAATAAAGGACCCTTTTGGAAAGGGTGGGGTTCTAGGATACCGAGGAGAAGCCGTCGGAGAACTTGTGAAAAAAATGATTTAGGAGAAAAATCAACTATGGCAACAAGAAAGAGGAAAATAAGACGACAACGTGGCTCAAGAATGCATGGATGGGGTGTTTCAGGTCAACATAGAGATTCCGGTATGAAAGGAGGAAGAGGCAATGCAGGAAGATTCAAACATAAAAAGACAAACACTTCGCAGTATGAAAAGCCTGGAAAACATGGTTTCAGGAATCCAACGACTCCAATCCAGTCCGGTATAATCAATGTTGGCGAACTAGATCGTCTGGTAAAACCGGTGGATATCCAAGATAAGAAATTACCGATTAATCTCAACCTTGCATCACTAGGATATAAAAAATTGTTAGGCAAAGGATTAGTTAAAATTCCACTTAATGTGCAAGTGGAAAAAACATCAAAATCTGCAGCTAAAAAAATAACTGATGCCGGCGGATCCATAACTTCAAAGATTAGGTGAAGCCTTGCCAAGATTCATAGAATTATTCAAGCCTCTAATAAGTTTCTTTCCTGATATTAAGAAACCTGAACGAAAAATTACTTTCAACGAGAAACTTCTCTGGACAGCACTTGCATTAGTATTGTATTTGATTATGAGTGAGATTCCACTTCTCGGAGTTGGACAAGGTGGCGCCGACGATCCTCTAGGCGCTATGAGAGTCATATTTGCCTCAAGTAGAGGCACATTGATGGAACTAGGGATCGGACCAATAGTTACGGCCGGTCTAATCCTCCAGATTCTTAAAGGTTCCAACATGATCAATGTTGATATGTCCAATCCGGAGGACAGATCACTATTCACAGGCGCCAGCAAGATTCTAGCTGTTGGCATGACGCTATTTGAAGCATTAGCCTTTATCATAGGCGGGGCCTACGGACAACTCACTGTTCCAAACGCGCTAGGAATCTTCCTACAGCTTCTAGCAGCAGGAATAATATTGATGCTGCTTGACGAAATGCTTCAGAAAGGTTGGGGAATAGGAAGCGGTATTAGCCTATTTATTGCAGCAGGTGTTGCTCAGATGATCTGGTGGGATTTGATAGCTCCAGTAGGTCCATTGGAAGATGGATATTACCTTGGGTCGATCATAGCCTTTGTTCAATCGCTTCAAGTAGGTGAACCTCTTACCGGTTTTGTTCGAAGTGGGGGCCTTCCAGATATGGTCGGCCTAATAATGACAGGCGTGGTTATATTAACGGTAGTCTACGTCAGCGGTATCAAAGTAAATGTTCCCGTCTCTTACGCCAGGTATAGAGGTTTTCGAGGGAAATTTCCAATTAAATTCCTTTATGTCTCAAATATTCCAGTGATCTTTGCTGCAGCACTCTTTGGAAACATCTATTTCATAACACAGATGATGTGGCAAAGATACAACCCTACGAATACAAACTTTTGGTTAAATCTTCTAGGTCAATTCAGTACTGGAGAAGGAGGTGCGGAGCCAATTGGTGGATTAATATATTTTCTGTCGCCTCCGAGAGGTCTGACTGCACTCATGGAACATCCTGTGAAAGCATTGATTTACGCCGCATTTTTTATAATTGTCTGCGTCTTTTTTGCTGTGACTTGGGTTGAAGTTGGTGGCATGGATGCCAAGTCTGTTTCGAAACAACTCATAGACTCAGGTATGCAGATTGAAGGATTTAGAAGATCAAGCGCGCCTATCCAACAATTACTGAAGCGATATATTCCAACAGTAACAATTTTGGGTGGCGCAACTGTCGGGGCGATAGCAGTCTTTGCTGATTTCCTCGGTGCTTTTGGTTCAGGAACTGGCATTCTTCTGACGGTAGGTATTCTAGAGCAGTATTATCAACTTCTAGTCAGAGAGCGCGTAAGTGAAATGTTCCCTGCTGTAAGATCTTTTCTCGGGAAGTAGAATGCCATTGGGATCTTTAGTGATTATAACAGGTACTCCTGGAGTTGGAAAGACATCTGTCCTAAACAAACTCGTAGAAGAGGCTGAGAAGGAAAAAATTGCACTTAGAATTGTGAACTTCGGTACAACAATGAATAAACTTCTTGAATCTTCTGGAAAGAATGTTCATCGGGATGAGTTAAGAAAACAGGATTTCGGAAAGCAAAAAGAGGTTCAACTGGAGGCAGCGAAGTTGATATCCAAGATGAAAAATCATTATGTACTGGTTGTTGACACCCATATGTTCATTAGAACATCGGTCGGTGCGTTTCCAGGTTTACCTGAATATGTGATTAAAGAGTTGGATCCATCAATGTTAGTGTTAATAGAAGCAAATCCAGAAGACATAAAGAAAAGAAGAGAAAAAGATCAGACTAGAAAAAGAGACGCTCAAACGTTTCAGGATGTAGAATTAGATCTAGAATGGGGTAGAAAGACCGCGGCTGCATGTGCTATAATGACAGGGGCTCCGGTATCAATAATTAACAATGAAGAAGGTTTTCCTGATAAGGCAGTTAAAGAGATACTTGATATGATTAAGGAGGTAATTTAGAAATTGTTTGATCAATTGTGGTCTTGGATTATGATGATGTTGGAAGGTTATGGTGAGAGGCCTTACTCGACATTCTTCATAATGGGTGTCGCTTTTACTCTATCACTTACGACTAATCTTGCGAATCGTGTACTTGTAGATGTAGAAAAAATGAAGTCAGTTATGGGTGAAGTAAATGCATGGAGAAAGGAGATGGATAAAGCTAAAAAAAGTGGTGACAAGCAATTGCTTGCCAAAGTGATGAAGAAGCAGAAACCAATAATGCAGCTTCAAAGTAAGGCAATGTGGGATAGAATGAAGGTGAGCTTCATATATTTGGGTCCGTTTTGGATAATATTTTACATATTAAACAGTTTCTTCGCAACTAAGGTAGTTGCCTTATCTCCATTTACATTTCCTATACTTTTAGGTTACGAGCTTCCATACATAGCCTGGTATATACTCTGCTCTTTCGCCTCAAGCCTTCCACTCTCAAGAATGCTGGGCGTTAATCCCGAAATGGGATGACAGAATCTAATCTCATGAAGTAGTCCTTCACTCAGGAGAATTAATGACGTCAATGAACTTAGTAATAACAGTGGGTGGACTGCACGGGACAGGAAAATCTACTTACGCCAAATTATTATCTGAAGACTTGGAACTAAGACACATATCTGCAGGGGAACTCTTTAGAGCAGTTGCTAAAGAAAAAAAAATAACCCTGGATGAGATGAATAAAATTACCGATAATAATCCGGAAATAGATAACAAGATTGATCAAAGAATAAAACAGGAAGCAGATAAAGGAAATATCATCCTCGATGGGCAATTAGCTGCCTGGATGGCAGGAGACAAAACAGTTCTCAAGATACTCATGATAGCCCCAAAAGAAGTACGATTAAAAAGAATAGCAGAGAGAGATGGTATAAGCTTAGAGGAAGCTGAAAAGAGAACCCTTTATAGAGAACAAATCGAGAAAGAACGATATAAAAAATATTACGGAATAGACGTCTCCGATCCATCAATATATGATTTAATTGTCGACACCAATCTATACCCCTTCGAGGAAATGAAAAAAATCATTAAAAAGATTGTAGGAGACTACGTCAAAGAAATCACAAAGAGGAAGAAATGAATGTCATCAATAGAAATAGGCGAAATAGGCTCTCTCTATATCAAAACAACTGGTAGAGAAAAAGGAAAACGTTGCATCATAGTAGACTTGATGGATAAAAACTTCGTACTCGTCACGGGCCCACCAAAAATTACAGGAGTAAAAAGAAGAAGAGTAAACCTCAAGCATCTAAATCCAACTGAAGAGAAAATCGACGTCAAGAAAGGAGCGACCGATAAAGAGATAGAACAGGTTCTAACAAAAGGCAAATCTACACCAAAAAAGCCCCCAGCTGAGAAGAAACGAAAGAACTCCTAAAGACTTTTTGACATTAAAAAACTCAATATCTCACCGCTAATTCTTCCTAGCAAGAGGTGAATTTAATGAAAGATCAGAATCCATTTTGGAAAGTTAGAAGAGACCTAAAAATAATTGCTGAAGTCGATACCGATAACCGATTTGGAAAGAATCCTGAAAAACGGACAATCGACGAACACATTCGATTTGGGATGATTAACCTTGACAAACCACCCAATCCATCCAGTCATGAAGTTGCATCATGGGTAAAGAAAATTCTTGGGGTATCACATGTCGGTCATGGCGGCACCCTAGAGGCTAAGAAGCCGGGGAAACCCCATGGTAACTGGTGTACTCCCAATAGCGATAGAGGATGCGACAAAAGCTGTTCAGACATTCCTCTACTCAGGAAAGGAATACATCTGCCTAATGCAACTTCATAGTGATATTCCAGAGGATGAGGTAAAAGCAAAACTCAATGAATTCGTAGGCGAGATCTATCAGAAACCCCCTATCAGAGCTTCGGTTAAAAGAGAACTTCGAAAGAGAGTGATTTACGACATAAAATTGCTAGAGATCGATAACCGAAGAGTTCTTTTTAGAGTATCTTGTCAGGCAGGAACCTACATCAGAAAATTATGTTCAGACATAGGTGACGCTCTGGGTAGTGGAGCTCACATGAGAGAATTAAGAAGAACCAGAGCAGGGATATTCACAGAAGAAGAGAATAACTATACACTAAACGAACTTCAAGAAGCTAACAGAATCTATAAGGAGGAAGATAGCGAAGAACAACTAAGGACGATCATACAACCTGTTGAAGAAGCTTTCAAATGTATCCCAAAGATCTATATTCGAGACTCAGCCGTTGACGCAATATGTCATGGGGCATTACTAGCTGTTCCCGGAATAGCCAAAATCGAGACTGACATAGAACCTGGAAATCCAGTCGCGATATTCACTCTAAAAGGAGAAGTCATAGCACTCGCCGAATCCAAACTTTCAACTGATACTATCCTAGATGTTGAGAAAGGTATAGCGGCTAAGGTAAAAAGAGTCATAATGAAAACTGGAACGTATCCTAGAGAATGGAAAAGCAAACAATCGGGCTACAAAAAAAAATAGGCTACGTCAAATTAAAATGCAATCTTTCCAAGGGAGAATAACCGCTTTAAACCAAAATATTGAATCAAGATTGACTTTTGCCGGGATTCCCGAGCCTGGTACGGGGCAGTTTCGTGAAGAAGCCTATGCCTGGAAACAGGCTTGAAAGCCTGTGGTCCTTACGGGCCACGTGGGTTCAAATCCCACTCCCGGCGCCAAGATTCGATCAAAATCAGAAGATGCAAACTTTAATCAAACTCACGAGATTAAAAGAAGCACAGATTAATCGAGTTAAAACCAAATATATTCGATTTTAATAGGAATGGACTGAGCACATAAGATAGGCCATCCAATATGTCTAACAATATTCATGACATACTTCAAAGTACTTTAAAAGGAAACGAGATATCTAGGAAAGAATGTCTCGAGCTTATGGAGATTCATGAATTTTCCCCAGAGATGTACGAATTATTTTACACGGCTAACAAATTGACTAGAGAAAGATCAAATGGCGCAGGCCAAGTTCACGCTCAAATAGGACTCGATTATACAGCATGTCCAAGAAAATGTGGCTTCTGTATCTTCGGCGGAATACCTAACGAAAAGATTGAACTCAGTAAAGAGGAAATTCTAGCCAGAGCAAAAAATTTCGAAAGAGCTGGTGCTGATGCATTATATCTTATGACGACGGCCAGTTTTGACTTTAGTCGATTCATAACTTTGGGAAAAGAAGTAAAAAAATCCTTATCCTCAAAAATACAGCTTGTCGCTAATATAGATGATTTTGGATCGACTGAAGCTCAAGAACTTCGAGATGTTGGTTTCACAGCTATATATCACACCGTGAGATTGAGAGAAGGTAAAGATACCAAGATCGATCCAAAGACCAGAATGGCGACCATCGAAAATGCGAAGAGCGTTGGTCTAAAAATATATTTCTGTGTTGAGCCAATCGGTCCAGAACATAATCCTGATGAAATAATTGATCTCATGTTTTTAGGTAAAAAACTTGGCGTCGAATTTAGTGGTGCCATGAGGCGAACTTCAACTCCGACCACCAGGCTACATGACAAAGGTGAGATAAACTTGGTACAGCTTGCAAAGATAGTAGCAATAACAAGGATCGTTATGGTAAATTCTGCTATATGGAATTGTACCCATGAACCTAACCTTCCATCACTTCTTGCCGGAGCCAACCTCATCTGGGCAGAGACAGGACCTAACCCAAGAGATAAATGCCCTGATACCTCTAGCTCTGAAGGACGAGGACTATCGGTTGAGCAATGCAGAAAGCTGCTCATGGAAGCCGGGCTAAAAGAATCGCCTCAAAAATCTGCATCATAATAAATTTAAGGAAACTTGCCAATTCTCAGAAGAAATAATCTCTTACTAATTGGTTGTTAAGGATGTTTGTGTCTAAGAAATGGATGGTGTTGGGG
>JBAUBP010000297.1:0-3180 GCA_049676905.1 Bathyarchaeia archaeon | reverse complement strand
ATACAGAGATCCATGTCATCAACGGTGACCTGACAGGAACTTCAACCCTACTCATTAGTAATGGTGAAGAACCAAACTGGTCACCTGACGGAACAAAGATAGTTTTCACAAGAACACCTAACAGCATCTGGATCATGAATCCTAACGGTTCAGGTGCAAGCGAACTCACTCCAACAATGCCAGGAGCTGAAGATCCTGATTACCAGACGCTGCCTAGAAAAACTGTCGGTGGCGTAGTAACACCAACCAACAAGCTTGAGATACTAACACCCTACCTAGCATTAGCAGGATTAATCATAGCAGTATCAACAGTCTACGTTAGTAAGAAACGTAAAGACTAAACAGACTTAGCTCTCTCTTCATCTCTTTTTCATTTTTCTTGCGAGCATAGCTAGCATTTACTTTAGTGTGTGTGTGTGTGTGTGTGTGTGCTCACACCTTAGCTGGTGAGAGCATCCAAAATTGAATCATCGAATTTGAGTGATCAGTAGTTCATCCCTGCGTTATTGAGGGACAGTATCCCGTCGGGCCCGCCACAATATTATTCGAATCCTTTTCTTATGGTAAGCGCACGTTTCGATTGCATTAATTTCTTTTATAGAATGGAATGATAATTCCGTTTATCAGGCGATTAGATGTGGTTGACTATGAACTGAAAATTGGCACGCAAGGTCCTATCTTTCCCCCTTTTGAAAATGTGTTGAAAACTGTAAAGAAACTGGATGTGATGTATGACTCGATTTGGTGGCCAGACCATCTAATGGGGTGGATTCCAGATGTCTTATGGAAACCAGATAAAATAGAAATTGCCAAATTTCAGAATAGCCCTCACGTTTTCCTTGAGACTTTCACTTTAATGGCTTCTGTTGCTTCTCATACTTCAAATGCTTTACTCGGTTCTTTGGTAACAGAATCTTTCAGAAGACATCCAGCCATGATAGCCCAAGCATTTCTCACCTTAGACCATATATCCAAAGGCAGAGCAATTCTAGGAATAGGCGCAGGCGAAGCAGAAAATATAGTTCCTTACGGATTAAACTGGAAATCCCCGGCCAAAAGGCTTGAGGAGAGTATCAAAATAATAAGACTCCTTTGGTCAGGTAAGAAGATAAATTATGACGGAGAAGTATGGAAGCTCAAGGATGCTATCTTATCTCTACCTCCAGAAAAAGAGGGAAAATATCCTAAGATATGGGTGGGCGCCCATTCAAAGAAGACATTAGAAATAACAGGAAGACTTGGAGATGGATGGATTCCCGAACACTTGGAACTTGGTGAGTACTTTGATAAACTTGAGAAAATAAGAGACGCAGCCATGAAATCTGGCAGAGAACCAAAGGATATTACACCTGCATTGTTTAATTCGATAATACTCTGCGAGGAACATGAGGAATGCCATAAAATGTTTAATTCGACAGCAGCTAAAGCCTACGCCCTTCTAAGCCCTGCCGAAACATACGAAAAATACGGGTATAAACATCCTCTCGGACTCCTCAACACTTACAAAGAATACATACCTACAAGGGTTAATGAGACGGAGATCCTATCGGCCATAAATAAAGTTCCTGAAGAAATATGTGAGCATCGATATCTTCATGGAAACGTTGATGAAGTAATCCAAAAAATCGAGCAATATGCATTGAAAGGTTTGCAGCATATAGTCTTCTGGAATCTAACTCCTATGTGTGATTATAAGAAAACCAAAGAATCCTTTGCATCATTGCTCAAGGTTGTTGAGTATTTCAAGAAATAACGCACACTAATGACATAAAAAATTTGATGATATTACACACTTGTTGATTAGTTCAAATTAATATTTTAAGGCATGTAGAATACTCTTTGGAGATATATCTTGGATTACAAGGGCCGAGTCTCAAAAGCAACGTCACTGATGAAAGCCGAAGGAGTAGATGCCATAGTTCTGACGAGATCTAGTGAATCACGGAGTATTTACTATTTGACAGGAGTGGATAGTTACTGTGCCACTTACATACTTCATCGAGATGGCAGTAATGTTTTGCTGATTCTTGAGCGAGATTTAATTGATGCAGAGAAAAAAGCACATGCAGACGAGGTTAAGATATTCAATACATCCAAATCACATTATGAGGCAATACTCGTGGCAATCAAAAAAAGTGGACTTAAAGGCGGTCGTTTGGGAGTTAAGAAATCATTTCTAAGATACAGCTTTTACGAATCATTGAGAGAAGTTCTACCGAACACTTTCAAAATAGTTGACGCTCAGAAAATTACAGGTCAACTTAGATTAATCAAGTGTAAAGAGGAAGTACAACTTATCAGAAAGGCATCAGTGATAGCTTCAAAAACTATTGAATCAACAACTGAATTGATCAAGCCGGGGATATTAGAAAACGAAATCGCAGCCGCAGTAGAATGTGAGCTTCGAAAACATGGAGCAGAAGAAACAGCTACTTCAACCTTCATCGCTACTGGAAATAGAACTCTATCAGCTCATCCCCCTGCTTCCAGTCGAAAAGTTCTCAAAGACGATTTAGTATTACTTGACGTGCATCCTCGGATCCAAGGCTACTGTAGCGATCTCGCCGTGACCATAAAGGCAGAAGGTGGAAATCTAAAACTGTCAAAATACCTTGAACAGCTACAGAGATTAAGAGATGAAGTAATCCAGAACTTAAAGATTGGAGATAAAATATCACACATAAATTTGAAATTTCAACAGCAACTTAAGAAAGCAGGATTCATTTTTCTACCAACTCCATTCTTCAATAACATTCATGGTATAGGCATTGCCGCTAATGATCCACCTTCATTCTGGTACCCTCATGATCTGGATCTTCAATCTGGAATGGTTTTTGCCTTTGCTCAGGCTCCAGCCTATATTTCGCGAAATAAAAGTTGTGGCATAAGATTCGAGGACACCTATCTAGTCATGGATGATAGAATTGAGAAATTAACTACATTTCAAACTAAATAGCGTGTGCGCGCGCTACATTCACTCGCCTGGAATAATAGAGTCCGTAATAAAACATATAACGATGTTATGCGATGTGATAGTGCGTGCGAGTTGAGACCATGACTAGAACCGTCCTTATCAGCATATTTATCCTATTAATAATCTCGACTGGAACATTATCTGCAAGATCAATAGGGAGTGTTGATGTTGGAAAATCTTCATACACATACTATACAGGCGATAAC
>JBAUBP010000296.1:0-3699 GCA_049676905.1 Bathyarchaeia archaeon | reverse complement strand
ATGAAATCGTAACTTTTCAATCAAATAAAGGGTTACATGAAATATTATCTCATAGATGTTTCTTGGTTAATCCAATTTATTTTTACTATGTAACATCTATAAAGCGGTAGAAATCTAGATGATCTGAATATGAAAGCGTGACTTCGAAGAATGGATCCTTAAACTTCTAATCTTTACGTCTCTTGATAACGTAGACTGTTGATACTGCTATGATTAGTCCTGCTAATGCTATGTAGGGTGTTAGTATCGTAAGCTTGTTGATAGGAGTAGTGACTCCTCCTATAACTCCAAATTGATTAACAGCGATTTCTATAGTTTCTATTCCCTGGCCATCTATCGGACCCTCTGGAAATTCTCGTACCTCTAGACTTCCGTCAACAATTATCATTGAGGGACCAGGCCTTAAGCAATGAAAAGTAACGGTTAGCCATTCACGATCAACAGTCACAGGCTCACCAGTATCTATAGACATCTGAAAATATTTTTTTTCTGAACCTGGAGGTATAACAGTCCAATCTCCCAAAGAAACTTTCCATCCAGGAGGAAGCGATGCTCCTTCCACACCCGATACTAATTCCATATCGGAACTAGGCCATGTAAGAACGAGGCCAAGATATGTTAAACCATATCCTGATGCAATATCCCTTACAGAGAAAGTTATGCTATATGTAGTACTGACTTTTGCTGATATAGATGTTGGACTAACTATCACATCTGGGTAGTATGGTGGCTGTGCTAAAACTGGACTATTTAATCCGAAGACGATGAGTGATATTAGAATTAATGAAAGCGTTAGCTTGGTTAGATTATTCATGATCATCAGTTAAGATAATCAAGATTTGAACTCATATAAATAATTAAAGGTTTAATCGATTGTTTCGTGATACGCTAAAAATCTGGGGATCCTACCATGAAAACGTGACTTCAATGACCGGATCCTCAATATCACTAATTCTTAATTACAACAGATGATAATATCATATGTTTTTGGTAGAGAATTTTGAGTAATACTCTGAAGATTGGAGCTGTTTCTGGCTTAATTGTTGCTATAGGTTCGATTATTATAGCATCCATTTATTTCAATATCGCGTGTGAGCTAACTCTATTCTACATTATCAGTTTTTTTCTACTGCTGGCTTCAGCCTATTATTTTATTATAGTCTGGAATTTTCAGAAACCTACGCTGGATTATGACTTCTTTCCCCGAGTGAGCCTAATGGCTTATGGTTGGGAATCAGGGAACGTGATTGAGAGAAAGATAGAGAATTACCTAGCCCAAGATTATCCGAAAGACAAATTTGAAGTCATAATCTACGACAACAAATCAATAGATGAGACACCACAGATATGTCGCCGATATGAAAAAGAAGGTTTAATCGAGTACTACACACCACTTAAATTTTATGACAGGAAAGCACCCGTTCTCGACCGAGCGATTGAGAAATATGCTGACAGAGAAGTAGTAGCTTTAACGGATCCGGATGGAGTCTGTGAGAAAGACTGGACCAAGAAGATTATGCAGCCATTTAAAGACCCGAGAGTAGGGGCTGTGGTGGGTGTAACACACTGCGGAAATTATCCTAAAAATTTGTTCCTGAAGTTCAGGGCCATAGAGGATGAGTGGTGGTACCACATAACAGTTCTCGGAAGGAATGGAAAGATCAAGATTACCGATTTTCAACCAATATGTGGCGCTAACTACGCTTTGAGAAAAGCAGCTTGGGAAGATGTTGATCGAAGCCATGGAAATAGTTTGGTGGAAGATTATGAGATGACGCTGAGGCTTTTCAATAAGGGGTGGCGGATAGCTGCTGTCGATGCTCATGTCTGGCAGGAAGAGGTTGAGGACATAGGGCAGTATATGCGTCAAAGGCGACGGTGGTATTCATCTAACCTTAAAGACATCTTGAGGGGTAAAAGAAAGATTGCTAAATCGTTAGGTGCTCTTCCAATCTCAATGCAGTCAGTAACTTTCCTATCACTGATTTATTTCATACTAGTCTGCTTTTACCAAGCTTTTCGAGGAGATTTATCATTGTACACAATATTCTTTGCTTTACCTTTCTTGCTTAACTTTCTATCTGTATCATATGGATTATTGAAGGCGGGCAAATCCAACTTGATATGGTATGTGCCTCTCTTCTTGACATTTGACAGTGCACTTCAGTTATTTGTTTTTCTTGAAACAAAATTCAGGTATCGACAAGAGATGAAATGGGTGAAGTTGGTTGAAGGTAAGTATTACCACGTCGGCACCGAACTCAAAATGGACTAAGCTAGCTACAAGAAAGAATAACCATTTATCAAGTGAAATCATGGAGGTGAAATATTTATGAGTAAAAAAGAGAAATCTGAAGAAACAAAACCTTCCATAGAAGATCTGGATAAGACAATAAAGGATGTAAAGAAATTAGCAGATGATTCTAAGGTCATCCTAGAAAACAGGATGAAGAAGAGACCTTTAGAATCTGCAACAATGATCTTTGTGGCCGGGGTAGTACTAGGAGTCTTAATCGGTTCAGCCACAGCCAGGCGTAGCTAAGACAAGGTAAGCGCACGTACTCTTTGATAACTGCTGAATATTTTTCATCTGTTTCCGTTTCTTATACCGCGTACCACTAATAGCGTGCTCTCCATAACATATGCCCGAAGCGCGCGCTTAGCATTCGAGTTGATCGAGCAGGGATACATGACCCAGTTTTTTCCAGACTGGCATGAACCACCAGAAAACATAGTAATGGATATTGTAGCAGGAGCAGCAGGAAACAAACTAGCTAGACTTTGATTTAGCTACTTTCTTTACTTCTTTAAGTACAAAATTAATATGTGTTAATGCTTTTTTTATTTCCTTATCGTTTGGATCGACATCTGTAGCTGTTATCGTATACTTTCCTCCCTTGCGTGATATGTTCACTTTCGAATTATTTGTCACCATTTCACCTCCTCACGATTTAACAGTTATAATTCTGTTTATTCAAACATTTAATCACTTAAGTAAATTGACTAATTACTGTAATTATTACATTTTGAAGATGATTTATTTCTGTATTGGATATAGATATTCTATTATTCTGGAAGTTAATGCATAAGCCTTAATTTCATCTGCTTCGAGAGTTTCATGTTTTCCATCTGGACCGACCATTTCTGCCGTAGCTATTACTGTAGCACCTCTTGTCCAATTGAAGCTGAGTTTATCTAGTTTGTAGCCTTCTTTTATGAGTCTGTCAAATTTATCTGCTAAACCATACATCCAGTAATCCTCCTGTAATCATAGTTCTTGGTAAGGTAGCTAGCTAGAAAAGCTTTGGTTCTATCTCTGATAAGATAATAAAAAATGTTTTAAGTCGATAACTTGAATCAAATATGGCTAGTTGACCTAGAGAGTGGACATGTTTATGGCATATTTAGATCTAAGGAATGCTCGGAAGAGCTCCCTTTCACTAATCTTTATCACTACATTAATTTTTAGTATGAGCCTCATACTGTTTTCTACCCAATCAGCGTACGCTGCATTTCCTGGAGGAAATGGTAAGATAGCGTTCATGAGTTATCGGGACGGAGACGGTGAGATTTTTGTTATGAACCCTGACGGTACAGGTGTCACTCAATTAACTTTCAACACCGTGAGTGATGCATTCCCTGCTTGGTCAGCTGATGGAAGCAAAATTGTATTTCAAAGACATGATGGTAACGATTGGG
>JBAUBP010000295.1:0-3213 GCA_049676905.1 Bathyarchaeia archaeon | reverse complement strand
GGTAAGTGTAGAAGTAATCTCCTATCTGAATACCCGTCTCAGACGCAATGAATCCAAATATAGGTCCGCTGGGTGGCATAATTCCGATATCAACATTAGCCCCAGTAACTCTTGATGCATCAGCTTCTCGCACTTCTACTTTGATGTTCACATCATCTCCTGGAGCATATACGGCCTTGTCAGTGGAAATAGAGATAATCAAAGGGGGTTGAGCATCAACCTGTTCAGAAAAGTTAAGCATCATTCCTATCGTCAGTATTAATATAATAGCTGTAAATCTTAGTCTCATATTTCATCTCAACTTGTTATGATCATATAATGTTTCATTTTCTTCTTATACGAATATGTATGTAATGAAGAATTCCGTGGTACTTAACATTGTATTTAAAACAATTGAAGCGCGCTCTTAAACATGTACGAAAGAAGTGCTGAAGGCTACGGCTTTAATTTCGTGTGTGCTATCGTCATTACTTTTTTTTCTCTATGTAGTGCTTGAGCCCGTTTAGAAGGTCGTTCATGTTTTTCACATAGGTGCGGCGCACCATTAGTAGATCAAGAATCATTCCACCAAAGCCAAACTTGAGCCTATATTCAGGAGAAATAGTAACAACTGTGACGCCGTTCTTGGCATTAAGGGTGAAGCGAAAGTCAGCAGTTTTGATCGGGAGGTCGGTACCGATAATCCGCATAGTGAGGCGTTTGTTTACATCCCATTCAACTACCTCTTCATCCAAATAATTCCCCCCGTCAAGATTGCAGTGCCGGCGTGCCCCAAGATCAGTTGACTTATCCGTCGTAACATTAGAGCTGGCAATATTAGGACTCCATTCGTGGACAATACCGATATCGGCCAGCACTTTCCAAACCTCATCTACTGGCGCATCTATTACTATTTCTCTAGAAAAACTAGCCAAAAGGTTAACCTCATCTAAGTTAGATGAAACCTCAAAAAAAGCAATTGATTGATAAACTTTACGAAAGAGGGTACCCCTAGCATGTGAGATATTAGTGTGTGTGCCATAGCTGGTGAGCACACACACAAAAATCATCTCATTATCTCGAACACTATTATGCCCAGAATTAGAAAAATCACGCCTAATAGTAAAGCCATCCTTATTGCTTTCTGATAAGTAGGTGATATCTTCTGTGGTTTACCCCACTTATCCTTATTTTTTAAACCAATACCAAGGAACACTAGTCCCATAATGAAAAACACAAGACCTATCACACTTTCATAGATTAGATAGAAGATTATGCCAAATGGAAGCCATATTATTCCCATGTTGAAATACCTACGATAATCAACCTCGCTATTCCACCCTTTTCTCTTAAATACGAAAATAGCAAGTATTGCCAATATCGCAACTGCAACAACAATCGAAACAAGTATCCATGGCATATTCATTTTAATCACAATTTATTCGATTATATTTTGGAAGATGGTATAAATGTGTGTGTCCTCACCAGCTAAAACAAACACACTAAAACATCCATCTGGTTGACAGAAATTATTGTTTAGAACTATTGTTTTTTACTAAAGAGATATTGAACTGAAAAGAAGAATATCCAAAAGACAACAGCAAATATTGTTAAACCAACAAAATCTAGTTTGCCAGTACGAAGAAAAGTAACCAATAAGAAAATAATTACTGCAATAATAGTTGTAATAGTTGTTCTCACAAAAGGATTTTTTTTGTAACATGTTAAACACTTCTGAACAAATAACAGGCCAGCTAGCTAGCTCCCGGTTGAAGCTACTTGTTTTGTTTCTATAGGAGTTTTTCTTCTACCATAAATGAACATTAAAGCACCAAGAACTAATCCTATCGATATTAAGATTGGACCTAACCATTCAAAAACGGTTTGAGGTATAGTAGGATGAGCCACTTCTTCAGGAGTAGTTGGAGTTGGACTTGTTGTTGGCGAGACTGTTTCGGTCGGGGTAGGCGATTGAGGGGTTTCTGTAGGTGTTGGTACTTCTAATTTGCTGACGACAATTCTTGCATGATAATTTTCGGAATCTTCTACATCTCCTGAGGGTGCATCAGGTTCAAAATCAAGTGACTGCCATAAATCCTCTCCCACACGGAGAAAACTTGCGACACTCACATAGAAGACATATTTGTCATCTTCTGGCTGAACTCCTAACTCTTTGAGATTTATGTTTTGAATAATAATAGTATGCGTCTCGGGCAACAATTCAAAACGTAACTTCGATGTTTGTCCCTTTTCATAATACAACCCATCAATTGTTTTATTATTCATCCAAGCAAAAATTCTGACTTGACTTAATGCACTACCAAATGGAGCGCTCTCACTATCATAAAACAAAATAAAAAACTCGATGTTCTCTTCAGTTAGGCCTTTCTCGAAATCACCAGCAACGCCGAACCATATATCGATTGAATCTGGAGGTGCGAACTCGCTGGGATTGAAAATTGCGCCTATAATATCAGCGTTAACTGGGGCATCGCTATCCCTTGCTTGTATTATATTATCTGGTTTTTCATTTGATTCACACAATACATGATTCAACGGATAAAACGCTAGCAGGAGATAGACGAATAAGGGAATGGAAAGGATTCGCCGCAACCTGATCCCTAATAATATCATTTTGGATCCGATTTAAGAGTTTGAACATGCAAAAAGAGAGCGGCTGCATCGAAAGTAACTATTTCTTTTTAGCGCGTACACTACAGTTAAGAAGAAAAAAAGTGAGCGTAGATTATCGGATCTAATGTAACAGTCTATAATCGAATAGTCGAGAAACCAGAGGAGATAATATTTTCAGAGTCACGTCACGTTTTCTATACAATATGAAGGCAACTGGAAGAATCAATATCAATAGTATTAGAATCCAAGAACTCGAAAGGAATATGGATAGTTTATCGATTGGAACCATTTCTCCTGCTACAGGTGTACTTGGCTGTCCTCCACTTTCGGTAGGACCTGACTTAACAGTTAAAGCTTGTATTCGTCTAGCTTTCAAATCTATCAACTAATATCGTGTGACGGTTGATATAATATAAAATATTTTCCTTCTAACTTGCTGTGTCCTGCTGTTTCGTTATCTCAGATGGTGATGTTGTTCTCAATGTTGACTGATGGGCCGGATGATTCGCCCCCGGAACTCTGCCTAGCCATAAAATGCGTAACTCCACAAATTTTTTCGCTAAAAATAATTAATTATTAATTTCTAAAAGACTTTGCATA
>JBAUBP010000294.1:0-2157 GCA_049676905.1 Bathyarchaeia archaeon | reverse complement strand
CGGATCTCCAGGGCCAGATACAGGTGATTTCCAATGGAGAATAGAGAAAAGAAATAACACAGATGGAACATTAATTCCAAACTTCGGGACTGATGGTGTCGTACTTGAGAATCCAAGTGTAAGATCTGACAAAGCTGAAGGAGTTGGCATCGATAAATCAAGCATCTACACAGTTGGTTTTGATGCATCTCCAGACACAGGTAATTGGCAGTGGAGAATTGAGAAACGATATATGTACACCGCCAATTTTTCTATTGACATAGATCCTCCATCAATAGCTATAACGCAAGGAGATTCAGGAACTTCCACAATCATCACCACTTCACTCTACGGCTTCACACAACCTATTGATCTATCCTATTCATGGGAAGGAGACACTCCAAACAATATCACAGTAAATCTGCCAACCCCAATAATACCTCCATCTGATGAGACAATTACGAGTGAACTTGAAATCTTAGCAGGGGATACAGCTTCTCTCGGAAACTTTAACCTTAATATCACATTCGAGAGCGGAGAACTCATTTACACATTACTTGTACCTGTAAAAATTACTCAGTCAATCACACCACCTGGAGGATGCATAATAGTCTCAGCAGCTTTCAACAGCCCATGGCGTTCAGAAGTTGTCTATATGAGACATGTGAGAGATGACATGATAGGTTCAACCACCATTGGAAAATCCCTCATTAATGGATGGAACACCTTCTACTATTCTTGGTCTCCTCCAATAGCCAAATCCATAGCTGCTCATGAGCCAACTCAACCACTATTTCAAGTTCTGTTACTGCCACTATTAGGAATAATTCATGTGACAGCCCAAATCTATGCCCTATTAGCTACTTTTAACCCATCATTTGCGTCCATAACCGCCTTCACATTTGCAGCATCATGCTCAACTATGACGTACATTGGATTCCCATCACTAACATTACTCATCACTTATCAAAAAATATTGAAGAAAAAAAATCACATCTTCACTCAAGAATAACCATACTGAAAAACATATGTTAACAGAGTTAGCAAACTACCATGATGCAATCATCTAAAACAATAAAACAGTTAGTTCAAATTTGGATGCTCTCACCAGCTATGGCTAAAATATTAATAAGCAGCCTTAGTGATAATCAGATTACAAAATATGAATCAGATAATTGATGTTGGATCTGGTAATCATCCTATGGGAGATGTAAACTTAGATATTGATCCAGACTGTAAATGTGACACCTTCATACATGGTGATGCTCATTATCTCCCTTTCAGAGAGAATGTTTTCGATCTTGCCAGGGCAATCCATCTTATAGAGCACACTATTAATCCGGTTAAAATCATCAAAGAGCTATACCGAGTCTCAAGAGATCAAATCCAAATAATAACCCCACATAGATATTCTAAAATCTCAAGACATTCAGATCACAAATATTCATTTAATACAATTTGGTTCGAGAATGTTTTCAGAATGTTAAGGATAGAAAGCTATCAGATCAGAGTATCTGTAAGCTTATTCTCTAGGCCACATGAGATTAAGATTGACATAAAGAAAAAATATGGAAAGAATTCCTAGGATATGTTATCAAGAAATATGGAACATCGAAGAAATAAAATTTGGAACTTGAAATAGCCATAGCAGAATATCTTGAAGAGCATCAACTAACCAGTTAGTCAGTCTTCACTCGTTCACCCTGCCATTAAGCTCAGTTCTGTTTGATGTGTGTCTTATACATAATTATGAGCTAACCAGCAAGAACACATAACATCAGATTACCAAATTTCTTGACCTCAGCTACGTCTAACTAGCTGTGGCTTAATCCATGATCCGTAAGGTCCAAACCTTAATTCGCCGAACCAGCAATCATCCATGAAGATTACACTACCAACATCATAGAAGCAATCAGAAAAAAAGAACCCACCGTTATACTAGTCCAGTCAGGTCTTATGCGGGGAAAAGAAATTAAGTCTGATAATCTATTACTATATCATAGAGTTTGTATGTCTAAATCCTTGAAAGACGAATTCCCAACCATCTCCGATATTGCCTATCAGGAGTATCTGAAACATTCTCATGTATCCGATGTAATGACCTCGACTGTTTTGACCATAAACCCTGAAGCTTCAATGAAGGAAGCCGCCAAGATAATGGGCGAGAGACATATTGGA
>JBAUBP010000293.1:0-3520 GCA_049676905.1 Bathyarchaeia archaeon | reverse complement strand
TTTGTTGATCGGCATTTTTTTGTCTCCTTCTGTTTTGTAGATAATAATTAGGAGTACAAATTACGTGCCGATCATCGATTTTTTTAAAACTGTCAGGTGGCTAGTAAATCATCATGGTCTAAGATTGCGATATATTTACCTTCTGCCATAGCCAGCGCGGCATTGGAATTCCCCGAAATGCCGAGGTTTTCGTCAAGAAATTTTACTTTTATTCGGGAGTCATGAACAGAAAAGCCGTTTAATACTTCACGAACATCAGGAGCTTCCGAATTTCCATCGGTAATACATAATTCCCACTTTGGATATGTTTGAGTTATGACAGATAGGATTGTGTCGCGCAGGATGTGTGCAGCTGGATTATAAACAGGGGTAATAATGGATATTAGAGGTTGATAATGGAAATCTTTTGAATACTCAAGTTGCTTGGATAGTTCTAAGTGGCTAGGTTCATGATTCTTTCTCCAATCTGAATAGAGCTGGGCATTGCTCTTATGAGTAAAAATCTGAGGATTTTGAATCAGATAAATTAACAATATTAACCTGATTTGTTTAAAAAATCTCTTGTATTATCATCGCCCAAATATAAAAGGGAGACTCTAAAAGTATGATAAAAAAGCTCTCGACGGCTTCCAGGTGGGAATAGGAGGTATCTTACTTTTAACACTGTAGCTTTCATTTATGACCTGATCTCAATAAATTCCTGGAGTATCCATTCAACGATATCACGGAGTAGATCCTCTTCTTAACTTGATTCCAAGAACTCTTCTTATTGTTGCTGTAATGATTGTTTTAGGGTATCATCTTGTTGAGAAATCAGAATATACTTTAGGTTGATTTTTCAATTCTTCGCTGTGAAGTAATGATACTGGTGTCTCAAATTCTATCCGGAACTTTTTTGAAAAATTTAAATTTGCCCTATCTATCAATACAAAAAGAAGCAAGAGCTAGTATACTTATTCAAATTATTTCAGGGGATTGAATGGCAAAAGAAAGACAAATAAAAAATATCGCCTACTTCTTCCACAGCTCGTCTGAAGATACTTTAGCCTACCATCGATTAATTGGGCCTGCTCAGCATTTAGGGCTGAATGTCATCCGCGGTTTCGATGATGGTGAGATAAACGTTGAATGTGTCACCGAGGGGGATATTGTCGTTATTCAGCGTGACTTTCCGCGTTTTTTTGACGATTACGAACGGATTATCACCCTTACCCGAAAAGAAAAAAAGCCCGTTGTTTTTGATTTAGACGATTTATTATTAGAATTACCTGAAGAGCACCCCGACCGGCAGGGCATTTACTATGCAGATGCACTATTACCCATGTTGCAGGCGCTCATCGAAGCTGACATGGTCACGGTGTCAACAGCGCCCCTTCAAGAATATGTATCAAAATTCAACCGAAATGTCCGTGTTTTACCCAACTTTCTGAATGATGCGCTGTGGACACTTAGAGAACCAAAGACCTACTTTGATCACAAACAGTCTATCACCATCGGATACATGGGCGGCAACTCACACGCGCTAGATCTGAGAATGATCACTCCCATAGTATTGGAACTAATCGATCGCTATCCATCCAGATTGAAGTTTCACTTTTGGGGGATAGCTCCACCCGCTGAAATTGTATCTCTTCCCCAAGTGACGCACTCACCATTACAGGTTTACGATTACCCTAAATTTGTCGCTGCTTTCCAAAACCAAACTGCTGACATTTTCATTGCTCCATTGGTCGAAAACCTTTTTAACTCATGCAAGAGTTCGATCAAATTCTTGGAATACAGCGCGCTTGGAAACCCTGGAGTGTATTCACACGTTCAACCTTACTCAAGCGTTATCACAAATGGCTACGATGGTTACCTTGCTTCAACATCGGCTGAATGGTTGGAATATCTCGGGGAATTGATTGAGAGTCCTGAACGACGCATCGAGATAGCCTCGAATGCTCAAGAAACCATCCGCAATAAGTGGCTACTATCCAAGAACGCACATATTTGGCTTGAAGCGTATCAAGAAACTATTGTGACAAGAGCTTCTAAACGGTCATATAGTCCATTTCTCACTACTGTAAGTTCAATAAATTCGCAATTAGGAGAGCTTTACACCAGACGGAATAAACAATTTCAAGCGCTAACAACTCCAATCGCTGAGAACAGCGAGCAGATCCAGGCGTTGAATGCTCAATTAAAGGAGATAACCACAAGCAAAGCTTGGCGCCTGGCATTGGTTTTTCGGCGAATTCGTGTATTCTTGTTCCCTCCAGGCGGCTGGCGTCATCGCCTGGTAAGGAAATTGTTTTTTGGAATTGCCTATCCTTTGAAGGTAAAACGATACTATCGCTTGGGAGAGAACCTGGAATTAATCCGTAATTCTGAATTGTTCGATGTACGCTGGTATCTTGAAAACAACCCCGATGTGGCTCAAGCTGGTATGGATCCCTCCCGTCACTATTTGATATATGGAGGTTTCGAAGGGCGTGATCCTTGTCTGCTTTTTTCCAGCAGGGAATACCTTGAAATAAATCAGGATGTAAAGAATGCGGGGATCAACCCGCTTGTGCATTATCTAAGAGATGGCCAAAAAGAAGGTCGAGCTATAAAACCGATGTTGGAGGAAAAACAATCGCACGAAGATCCTGGGTTGAAGCCTGAATTTAAATTGCGTGGGTATGAACATATCGTAATCCTGACCACGTCACACAGTTATTATGTTGCCGAACTCATTGAAAATCTACTTAAAAAAGTTGGTATCAATTCAAAAATAATTTTTGACGTCCCTTCTAATGGGTATGAAGAGGTACCACACTTTGTACTTTGTCCGCAAATGTATTCATCGTTGCCCAATTTGTATGTAGCTTTTCAAATGGAGCAATCCGTTAGTTCTAGGTGGTTCGATGATAAATATTTTCAAATTCTTGAAAACTCATTTGCGATTTTTGATTACTCTCTCAAAAACATAGAGTTTTTAACACAAAATGGATTAAGTGATAGAAAAATTTTTTTTATGCCCATCTCTTATTGTATGGATTATTTTACTGGGCAAAGTGATGTTCAAGGTGAGAAGGAATATGATGTGCTCTTCTATGGGGACATAAACAATGATCGGCGTCGAGAATTTATAAAAATCATTCAAGGGGAGTTTAATGTTAAATTGATAAATAATATTTTCGGGGAATCTCTATATCAAGAATTAAGAAAAGGAAAAGTCGTTATCAATATTCATTACTATGAGGGAGCATTATTAGAAACTACTCGCATTTTTGAATGTCTCTCAAATGACTGTTTGGTGATTTCGGAAAAAAGTACAGATTATTCAGAATATTCTTTTTTGGATGGGATTGTAGATTTTGTTGAGATTGGTGATGTAAAGGGTATGTCGGATCGTATCCGGTATTGGATTAGTAATGATTATGAACGTGAATCTCGCATCCGAAACAATCGGATTTCTCTAAACAAAAAAATTCCAAACTGGTTTGAATATTATTTGATGAGATTCTTATTAGCCACTGAGAATATTGTGTTC
>JBAUBP010000292.1:0-7998 GCA_049676905.1 Bathyarchaeia archaeon | reverse complement strand
GCTCCTTTCAGTCCCTGCAATACTCTATCTTTGTCTCTTTCGGCTTGGAGTTTTCCGATGAACCAGGTACCGGTATTTGTTAATCCTTTGTAATCTAAATCGACAGGATTCTGCGTGACTAGTAGAAGTCCGAGTCCGAAGGCGCGAGCTTGTTTTAAAAGTGTTAATAAAGGTCGTTTGGAGGGTGGCTCTGAAACCGGGGGAACAAATCCAAAGATCTCATCAAAATAAAGTAAGGCTCTTAAGCTCGTAGTACCAGTTTGACGACGCACCCATGTTAGCAGATTTTCTAGAAGTAGAGTAACGAAAAACATCTTTTCTCGATCTGAGAGATGTGCGATATAGAATATACTATGACGAGGTTTTCCTTCAGAAGTATAGAATATGCGATCAATATCAAGAGGTTCTCCCTCCAACCAACTTCGAAAGCTAGGTGAGGCTACTAGATTATTGAACTTCATAGCCAATTGGAAACGATCTTTTTCTGGATAGTACGTATCAACATCAAACACACCCAACTTCTTAACTGGTGGTTTCTGGATTGACATAATCAGTTTCTCTAGATTCAAATTCTCTTTCTTACGCCAGTATGTCTCAAAGATATTGGAAAGGAGAATCGCTTCACGGCTACGTATCGGATCAACATCAACGCCTGCAAGACTTAGTAGTGCAACAACCGTGCCTGAAATCTGCTCCCTTATGATCTCTGTATGTTTATCGAAATCTAGGTTTGGAACAGCTAAGCTGCTTAAGATGCTAATCGGTTGTCCAGCATCCGAACCTGGCGTAAAGATACTGAAATCAACTGATTCTTTTAAGAGACGGATTCGTTTTGATTCTATATCACAGTCTTTTAATCCTTTACGCCAAAGCTTGGAGATATAATCAGCATATTCTTCAACACTTTTTCCTTTCCTTCGGGCATCATCAGTATTGACCCAAGGTAGGAAATCTTCTGGTCGTAAATTGGGGAACTACAGCATTAGATTTGTAATGTCACCTTTAGGATCTATTAGTATTGCCGGAACTTTATCGATTGCAGCTTCTTCCAGTAAACCTATACAAAGACCGGTTTTACCACTTCCCGTCATGCCAACACATAATGCATGGGTTGTTAGGTCACGAGCATCATAATTTATCGGTTTTTCAGTTATTCTATTCCTAACTAAGTCATATTCGGATCCTAGATAGAAAGATCCTAATTTTTCAGGCGGAGCTCGCATTTCGAAACCCTTCCTTCTCTATTAGATTAAGAATAATTGTAGGAATACATTTTCTGCTATAAAAATTGGATTTGAAAGTAAAAAATCGAGTTCACTCAAATAGTTTCATCACTGCATGATGGCTAAATGCAAAGTTAAGGCTTATTAGTTGTGTTTAATTCAATGATTTAAAACGTCTCGTGACGTTATGGGTGCAAAGATTTTTTTAAGATATTACTAGTCTGCCTTTCTTTTTCTAATTATCAAAGTAACCGCTATAACAATAGCTGCTAAAGGTATTAGGGTATAAACGATCATTATTCCGTTGTTATTTGCGTCATCTAATTCAGGTTCTTGTCCAACCAATATTCCTTCAATTCCTTTGAAACGATTAACCGCTTCTGAATATTGGCCACTGCGACGTAATTGTACAGCCTCATAGTATTCATCATTCGCCTTTAGGAAATATTCTGCTTCAGGTCTGACAAGAAAATCCAGGTAGCCTTTGAGAGGTTCAACCATTTCTGCAGAGAATTCACCTTGAGCTATAGATTCATTGATTTTCTCCTTGTGAACTTCTGTAAGTGCATCATCTATTATCTTATTCAGTTCTGCACATTTTGTACGATCATAGTGATCTATTTCCAAGTCTCCGCCTGTGCAATCGGAAATGCGTGTTTGACTGGAAACTTCATTGACCACTTCGGAGTACTCAACTCTGACATCATAGAAGTGGTATCCCAATTCAACATCTTCGGGTATGTCAATGTTGAGAGTAAAAACTTGGGCATCATTCGAGTTAGTCAGAGTTGTTGGAAGTGATTCAGAATAATCGAGATAGTTCTCTTCCGTCTCCCAATCTGGATGTAAAGCAATTTTCTGCAGTTCTATCTCGTCATTAGGATCGTTGAGTTTTACTGTTAAAAAGGCTTTATTCACACTGCCAGGAGTTGCCCACGCCTCATAATCCATATTCACTTTTATGGGTTCGTCAAGAGCTTTTTGCCAGATATCAAAGTTGCCAGCTCTATCAGATTCGAAGATTATTTTCTTTCCATCTAGACTCCAAGATGGATAAACATCTTGGTATAAACTAGTCGTTAATCTTGTTTTTCCACTACCATCCACATTTATCACCCATATGTCTGGTTGGTTTCCGTGTGCCGTGGACCAGTAGACAATTCTTTGACCGTCAGAACTGAAACGTGGTGCTCTATCTCCGAAATTATCAAAAGTTAGTCTAGTTTGATCTGTTCCATCAGCATTCATGATCCAAACGCCATAATTATTTGATCTCAATGAGATACAGGCTAGTTTCTCACCATCTGTGCTTACGCTACGGATGTTTTCATGGAGTTTGGGTGTTAAATTAACTTCGAGACCAGTATCAACATTGACCATGAAAATTTCAACAAAGGCAACATCACCAGGTATGATGGTGTATGTTCTTTCAGGAATTGGAAAAGTTAATGCTTGGTAGTAGAGCCTCTCTCCATCAGGATGCCATGTTACTCTAGTTTCAACAGAATATTTGGGTGAATGTCCAGTTGTTATGTGTCTATTATTGCTTCCATCAGTATTAATCACGTAAACTTCGATGTTTCCTGTCAAGTTAGATGTGTAGGCTATTCTATCGCCTCTTGGACTCCACATCGGAGGTCCCTTGAAGCTACCGTCAGTAGTGAGTTTGACTTTTGCACTGCCATCATCGTTCATCTTCCAGATGTCACCGGTTCCTGCCATAATATCCCAAGACCAATATGCAATTTCTTTTCCGTCAGGACTCCATGAGGGCCAACCACTTATCACATCATTGGGAGTTAACAACTTCTTATCGCTTCCATCTGGGTTCATGCTCCAGATTGTCCAGTTTCCAAGTCTATCGGTCACCCAAACTATCCTATCTCCACTCGGACTGTAGAACGCACCTACATCTCTTCCAGCATCATATGTTAGACGCTCAAGGTTAGGTTCCATATCGATCGCTACGGACCTTGGCTCACGAGTCAGAACAGATGTGTTAAATGACTTCTCAGGAGGGAGCGGATAAGACATTTTGTGACAACTTGCGCAGAATGGCCCTTTATCCCAAGCGTCGAGCATACGCTGAAGTGTTGTAGTAGTTGCCGATCCGTAATCTCCTTTAGGATCCTGAGCTAGTGTATAACTTGGAAATATGATAAGCGAGAGTGTAAAGATAATTAGAAATACTGCAATTACTTGAATTCTTTTATTAAACCATCCCATGATCATGGCTTTTCCATCCCCAAGATTTAAAGAGCATTAATTAAGGATTTAAACATTACCAGATAGCTTTTATGCTATAAAGCTAATTCATTATGTGATAATGATGGATGAAATAAGCATGATTAACTTTAGATCAACAGTGTTTAGAGCTCTTGCGGACCCGAGCAGACTTAAGATCTTAGATTTTTTGAAGACTGGTGAAAAATGTGCATGCGATATTGTGGACGCCGTAGGCTTTACCCAACCAACTGTATCAAGACACCTTAAAGTATTGATAGATTGCGGCGTCTTAAGAAGACGTAGAGATGGGAATAAGATGTTTTATGCCATAACTCATCCTAAGATACATGAAATAATAAATCTTGTAGATTCAAGATTCATTGATTCTTTAAGCAGACATGTGATCGCCATGGTGAAACAGGGGTACCGATAGTGATCAAAAGGCTTGATACAATTAATTCTAAAGGAACCATAAACTATCTGATCGAACAGCGCGCGCTTTACTGCTTGATCCTTTTCGCATGTTCAACTAATTTTTCTTATTCTTTTAGCTACGCTTTGATTACAATTTATCAATGGTGCCCTTCAGTTCTTCAACTGATTGGCCGAGAATAATTGCATCTTTAATATTTTCTATGTTTTCAGTTTTTACTCGTACTTTAGCTTGGCGAAGGCGTGGTCGTTTTCCAAGAAGTTGTTTAGCAGCGTCATTTTCCAGTTTTAAAATAAAATGAGTTACTTTCATTCCGTCAGGATTAATCTCAAAATTCTTGACTTTTCCCAGTTCTACCATATCTTTGCTGTAAACTATCTTGTCATATAAGTTGCCTGCGAGCAATCAAAATTCCTCCTCGGTAATTATTCTAATAGTTATCTTAAATCTTCTCTAAAAATATTAATTAAAGGATATTAATGAAGGAAGTAGAGCTATCGCTACGATTAATTAACTCGCATTTCTTCACTTGTTGATTTTTATTCAACTAGTTTGAATCGCTGTTTTAGTGATCCACAGACGGGGCATGTATCTGGAGCTTCGCCTTCTGCGGTATAACCGCAAGTTTGACATACGAAATATTGAGTTTTCTCAATGTCTTTTCCAGTGATAATTGCGTCGATTGCACGTTGATAAAGGTCGGCATGTACTTTCTCAACCTGATTGGCATAGCTGAAAGTTATTTTGGCTGAGTTTCTGTTTTCAGATTCTGCCTCTTGGATAAATTCAGGATACATCTTAGTGTGTTCGTAGACTTCGCCTTCTAACGCGGTTTTAAGATTTTCATTCGTTGATCCTACCTGTTTCATTGTTCGTAGGTGACTGAGCGCATGTACAGTTTCTGCTTCTGAGGCAGCTTTGAAAAGTTTGGCTATATTTGTAAAACCTTCTTGTTCAGCCTTCCTTGAAAAGGCTGTGTATTTTCTATTTGCCTGGGATTCTCCAGCAAATGCGGTCTGTAGGTTTTCATCAGTTCCCAAATTTAGACCTCCGAAATTACCTTGTGAATTCATAAAGACGTTATTAAGTATTGATGCTCGAGTAGAAGAACTATTGCCAATAATAAAAGTAGTTTCTAAGATTTTTCTCTTAGTCTGGCCATGATTAAGTAGAGTTTTTCAAAGAAGAAACTTTGTTCATCCTGTATTTCAACTTCAAATCCTTTTTTGCATAGATCATTTATTGTTTTATCATATCCTGATAACGTAGACTGTATGATCTGTATTCGCCCATTATTGCCAAGGTAATTATCTACTTCTTGGATAAATCTCTCAGTCAAATGGCGTCCGTCTTTTCCTCCATTCCATGAGTAATCTATTGGACCGTGTTTATCATCAACTGATTGTGGAAGATAGGGCGGATTCATTATTATGAGGTTAAATTTTCCTCTTATTGCGGTGAATAGATCACTAACGATGAATTCCACATTAGTTACATTATTTTGTTTAGCGTTGATCTTCGCAAGACGAACAGCATGAGGATTGATATCTATTCCTAAAATACTTTCAGCCTTTTGTGAGGCCACCAATGAGATATATCCTGATCCTACACCAATCTCTAATACTCTATCATTTATTCTAACGTCAAGATTCTTCGCAAGCAACATTGTGTCTTCTGCAGGATCATATACATTTGGGTCTTTTTCCATTTTGAATTTTTTTATTGATAAATTCAAAAGGAAATCCCCACGGGATCATTCATATTTTTTTTCGATTGTCATACTCGAGCGTGATTTAATCGTGATCTTAACGGTTACAATTCAGTCAGTCATATTTTTCTAAGAAGATATATAGAACTGATATAACTAGGTAGCGCCACGGTTTGGGTTGGAGAAATTGAAGGATTCGTACAAGATTGCGATTATAGAGGGGGATGGCATAGGTCCAGACATCGTAAGTGAAGCAAAAAAAGTATTGGAATTATTGCAAGAGAGATTTGATTTTAATCTTGAATATATTGATGCCCCTATGGGTGATCAAGTAAAAGAAAACTCTGGAGAACCTGTCCCTAAGAAATCTTTAGAAATATTCTTGAATTCAGATGCAGCTCTAAAGGGTCCTGTTGGTGAAACGACAAGGGACCTTGTTCAGGCTCTAAGATTTAATCTCGACCTATACGCTAATGTTCGACCGGCAAAATCATATTCGTCTATTAGTCCACCAGCACTGAGACCTGACATAGACCTGGTCGTAATAAGAGAAAATACAGAAGGTCTTTATCGTTCACTCGAGAACGAAGTTATTCCAGGAGTATGGACAACTACAGGAGTCTACACAGAGAGCGCATGTGAAAGAGTTTCTCGATTCTCATTTGATCTTGCTAAGAGTAGATTGAGCAAAGGTGGCAAGGGCGAGGTTGTTCTGGCTCACAAAGCAAACATCTTTCGCAAAACACATGGTATGTTCAGGGACATCTTTAGAAAAGTTAGTAAAGACTATCCAGACATAAAATGTAGGGATTTATATGCAGACGCTGTTTGCGCATTGTTGGTTAAAGAACCACAAAAATTCGATATAATTCTAGCAGAGAATCTAATTGCTGACCTATTGAGCGATTTGGCTGGACAGATTGCTGGAGGATTAGGCATGACGGCTGCAACAAACTTCAATATAGAAAAACGAATAGGATATTTCGAACCGACACACGGATGCGCCTTTGATATAGCAGGAACGAATAAGGCAAATCCCATAGGCCAAATATCTTCTGCAGGGCTCATGCTCGATTTTCTTGGAACATATCATCAAGACAAACGTCTAACAGAAGCGGCTCAAGCGATAGAAGCTTCAGTTGCTAAGTACTTAACAGAGTCAAAAAACGAAGAGTTACCTATAGAACTTGGAGGAAAAGCAGACACAAAAATTGTTGGTAAAATCATTGCTGAGATAGCTTCAACATCCTCTGCGAAATCTTGAAATCGAATATAACATATGTTAGATTCTTTAATATTCCAAAAACGAAAGTGGCAATTATGTCAAACAGCTCCGATATTCTTGAAAACATCAAAGAATGTTTCATCAAATTAGAAGGCCCCGATAGAATTAAAGAACTCACAATGAAAGCTCTTGATTCAGGCGTTGAAGCAAATCAACTTATCAAAGCTATCAAAGAAGGACTTGACGAAGTCGGACAAAAATATGAAAATAGTGAGTACTTCCTTTCAGACCTTGTGATGTCTGGCGTCATGGCTAGTGAAGTAACTAATTTAGTTAAACCCAGACTTCAATCTGCCGATTCTGAGCCTGTAGGCAAGGTCTTACTCGGAACAGTGAAAGGAGACATTCATGATATTGGTAAAAACCTCGTTAATAACATGTTAACTACTCAGGGATTTGATGTGATAGATATCGGCGTTGATGTGTCGCCCGAGAAGTTTGCAGAGAATATACAGAAACATAAACCAGACATCTTAGCCATGTCCTGCTTATTAACAGCCGGAATGCCCGAGATGTCTAAAACAGTGCAATTATCAAAGAAAGCCAGTTCAGAAGTGAAAATAATGATCGGAGGCAGACCCATAACAAAAGAATTTGCAGCTGAGATAGGTGCAGATGCTTACGGAAAAGATGCATTTGAATCCATAGACTTAGCAAGGAAAATGGTGGGATCAACAACAATTGAATAGTAGAGAAAGAGTCCTAAAAGCAATAAACTTCGAAGAACCTGACATGGTCCCAATAAGCGAGTTGTCAATAGATCTCAGCCTTATGGAAAAAATTTTAGATATTAAAAAAGATATTACTTACTCGTCACAATCCGCTTTAATCTCAGACAGAGAGAAAGAAAGATCATTATATGATATCTACTACAAAACATACAGAAAGATCGGTTTAGATCTAATCTACTGCATATCAACATCATTGCCAGATAATTATGAATTAAAAAAATTACCCAATGGTCAACTCGTGGACGAATTAGGAAGAACATGTACATTTGATCCGACCTCAAAGACTCAGACTGTAACTGGAACTGTATTCAATACAGAAGAAGATGTTGAAAAGTTTCTAGAATATGAATTCCCCGACCCAGAGGCACCTGGAAGAGATTATGGTCTAAGAC
>JBAUBP010000291.1:0-4887 GCA_049676905.1 Bathyarchaeia archaeon | reverse complement strand
TCATATCTGCAGGTAATCCATAAAGATGAACAGGTATAATTGCGCTTGTTCTGTTGGAAATTTTACTTTCAATCAAATCAACTCTCATGCAATATGTTTTAGGATCAATGTCTATGAAAATTGGTTTGGCACCAGCTAACAAAACAGCGCCAGCAGTAGCTGGAAAAGTAAATGATGGAACAAGAACTTCATCACCTTGACCTATGTTTGAGGCCATTAATGATGCATGCAAAGCAGCCGTTCCGCTATTAACTGCTATTGCATACTTCGCACCAGTATATTTTGAAAATGCTTTCTCGGATTGCAGAACTTGGGGTCCTGCACCGCTTTTATCTGTTAGCAGACCATCTTTGAGGACTTCAGTTACAGCTTCAATTTCTTCCTTTCCAATACAAGGCTGATTTATCCTCAAAAGGCTACGCATATTTATACTTCCAAAGAGAGACGACTCAAGGATCTGTAATTGATCATCTTAAGGCTTGCTAACATCTAAATTTTAATTCTCAAAAAATCTCAGTGCAGTTAGGGGAAACTCTGTGATTGTAATAAAACAGTTTCTCATTTTTTTCAACGCACGCTTCAATATCTTAAATAGTGAGTGGAAAATTCTTGAAAACTATGCAACGTAATATTTATTATGCTGTGAAATAGCTGTTGTTTAGTCATTCTACAGGGGAATATGATCATGTCTGCTCCACAACTTTCTGGTCGACCGATATTAGTTTTGAAAGAGAGTGCCACAAGAACAGATGGTAGAGATGCACAGCGTGCAAATGTTTCAGCGGCGCGTGTTCTAGGTGAACTAGTTAGAAGTTCGCTAGGGCCAAAAGGTATGGATAAAATGTTAGTGGACTCTTTTGGAGACGTAACGATCACTAATGATGGGGCGACTATACTCAAAGAAATGGAAATTGAACATCCTGCAGCTAAAATGATGGTAGAAGTTGCTAAGACACAAGATCAAGAGGTTGGCGATGGTACGACAACAGCTGTGGTATTGGCCAGCGAATTACTTGGCAAAGCTCAATCCCTAATGGAGAAAGGCGTGCATCCGAACGTTATTGTTGAAGGTTTTTCAACAGCTTTTGAAATGGCAACTACTTATCTCGATAAGATCGCCATTAAGATTCGGTCAAATGATAAAATTATGCTTAGAAAAATAGCGGAGGTAGCTTTAGCGACTAAATTAGTCGGTGAGCAAAGAAAGTTACTAGGAAATCTTGTTGTTGACGCTGTTCTTGCAGTTGCTGAGGTGAAATCCGGCAAATATGTTGTTGATATCGAAGATGTGAAAATCGAGAAAAAAGCTGGAGGTGGCGTATCTGATACCCGATTGATAAAAGGATTGGTGATTGACAAAGAAGTAGTTCATGAGAGAATGCCAAAATATATGGATAATGCAAGGATTGCCCTTATCATAAAACCTCTCGAAATTGAGAAGACTGAATTCGACTCAAAATTATCTATCGCATCTCCGGAGCAACTTGAGGCGTTTATCAAGAAAGAGGAAAATATGCTAGAAGAGATGGTTGATAGACTTCATAAAGTTGGGGCAAATGTGTTAATGTGTCAAAGAGGGATTGATGATACAGCCCAACACTTTCTGGCAAAAAGAGGAATATTGGCAATCAGACGAGTGAAGACATCAGATATGGAACACCTTGTGAAAGCGACTGGAGGAAAAGTAATCACTGGAGTAAGTCATTTGGAATCGACAGATCTAGGTCATGCAAAACTGGTTGAAGAGAGAAAAATTGGGGATGACAAGATGATTTTCATTGAGGGGTGTACAAATCCTAAAGCAGTTACTATGTTTATTCGAGGAGGAACGGAAAGAATCATAAATGAAGCGGAGAGGGGGATACACGATGCAATATGTGTTGTCCGAGATGTTGTTCAGGAGCCCAAGATAGTTGCAGGAGGAGGGGCCCCGGAAGCAGAAGTTGCAAAAAGGCTTCGAGAGTACGCTAGAAAGATTTCTGGCAGAAGCCAGCTTGCAATATTCTCATTTTCTGATGCTCTGGAATCTATACCTATGGCGCTAGCTGAAAATGCTGGATTGGATCCAGTTGATATTTTAGTTGATTTAAGGTCCAAACATAATAAAGGTAATATCTGGGCCGGTATTGATTCCCTAAAAGGAAAAGTCAGAGACATTTCACAAATAGGGGTATACGAGCCTATGTCCGTGAAACGGCAAGCAATTGCGTCATCAACAGAAGCTGCAACTATGATTTTAAGAATTGATGAAATGATAGCGGTGGGGAGCGAGGGTGGACCTACACCTCCAAAACCGCCAGAGGATGGTGCTGGTGAAGAAGATAGTTAAGAAAACGACAACGGCAAGCAAGGCTCAGATTATAATTGGTCCCCTGAAGCTAACTAGATTCGAAAAAGCTAGAGTAGTAGGTGCAAGAGCAATGCAGATCTCTATGGGAGCGCCTGTACTACTGGATGTGGATATCAAAGAAACATCGCCTATATCGATTGCTCTTATGGAATTGAAAGCGAAAGTATTACCGATTAGTATTATGAGAAGTTTGCCTGATGGAACAAGCCAAAATATTCCATTGAAGTTATTGGTTTCAGATGTGAATTGGGAATACACATCTTCATAAATAATTAAATTCTTATTAAGATAGAAGGGGACGCGCCATTAAAAAGGCGTCTTCGCCATCATAATAGTACCGTGAGATTCTTTTTCTAATGCTAAATCCTAATTTTTTGTAGAGGACTAATGCAGGTTCATTAGTGACTCGTAACTCGCAAAATGCCTCTGAAGAACCGTAACTGGTCAGCGATGACATTGCTGACAACATTAGTGCTCTAGCAATTCCTGTTCTTCTATAATTTGGAAGAATCGCTATGGAAACTACATGACCTTTTCTAACAGGTTTAATACGAGAAAAATCAGAGAAGCCGCTCTCTAATCTGCACATGATATAACCTATTATTGTGCTGTTAGCCTCAGCTACGATAAATGCGTCTGGGCAATTCTTGAAGATTTCCATAAAGAAATATGAATTATAATTTTCCGGAAGACAGGTTGTGTTGATTTCCATAACCTTCTCAAGGTCCATGGTTGTAAATCTTCTAAGTGAAACCTCGGAAGTCAGATTCATTTGATTATCGTCGGTGTGATTGAAATTCAACAATATAAGCGTTTGCAAAGGGAATGTGAAAATCTAACCCATGTAATCTAAAAGGTAGCTAGACTTAAATTATAAGGCTCTTACCGTTACCGCTATCAAGTTTAAAGGAGAATAACGTTTGAGTGATGCTGGTCCTCAGAAATTAGGTTATGGGGCAGAATATTCACTGGCAGATTTGAAAGCCTTTTTAGAGAAATACTTTGAAGTTATAGATGGATTTTTGGATTTATCTGGTATTCCTACTTTCACAATAAATCCTGAACCAGTAAAAAATAAATTCAAATCACTTACGATCCAATTTAATTCTATTGGACTTCTCCCTATTATGAGAAAAAGTGAAACTAAATTTGTAGTAAAGATTTTCAATAAGCCGCCTCAAAAGGCCGGGAGAAAAGGGTTAGGTCTAATTCTTTTTGTGGCAACAATGATTACCATATATTTAGCGGGTTATGTTCTTTGGATTGAAAATCCCCTCTGGAGCGAGATATTAATGCCTAAGGCAAATCCGTTCTTTCAAGCGGCAATATACGCTGTATGCCTTGCGGGGATCATAGGAATACATGAATTAGGACATAAGATAGCATGTAATCGACATGGATTGTTGGCATCAAAACCATATTTCATACCAGGTTTTCCTCCCTTTGGAACATTCGGGGCGTTAATATCACTAAAGGATCCGCCGACAAACAAAGATGAATTATTTGACATAGGCGTCTCTGGCCCAATAGCAGGATTCAGTATAGTCATTCTTGTAACACTCATTAGTGTTGCATTAGGCGTAGTGATACCTGATGAAAAAGCTCAGATACTTCAAGAACAGAACCTTATAGGTGCTCTCGTTTGGCCAAATTCTCCATATTTGTTCGAAATGCTTTCAGGGTTGGTTGAGGCCCTCGACCTAATAGTTATACCGCAAGGTTCAACACTTGTCCTTGCAAATATTCTGTTTGCAGCTTGGGTCGGATGTCTTATTACCTTTTTGAATCTTCTACCTATATGGCAACTTGACGGAGGACATATCTCACGAGCCGTTCTTGGACTAAAAGGACATAAATACGCTACGATAGCAGGTCTAGGAATTTTAATTGTTAGCGGTTATTGGTTCTTCGCTCTATTACTTGTATTTTTAATGACTGGCGGTAGAAGAATGCCCGAAGCAGCAGAACCACTTGAAAATATTTCTCAGCTCTCAAAATATCGTAAAGCGTTTTACCTTGTAATCCTATTAATTCTAGTTCTATGTTTTGTTACACCTCCAAGCTGAGTAGCTGATTATCTTGTTCTCTGGTACCCCCCGAGAATATCTTTTAAGAAATAATGAGACAGGGAAATTGATTTTGAAATTACTTGAGAACACATGTAATGATGAAAAGACGTCTGTTAAGGATTTGGCGAGTAATGCTAGATTTTCAACACAAATGACGGCTGATCTAATTAACAGGCTTTCAATGCAGGGATTGCTTCTCTCAAAGAATGGGATTATAATAGTAAATCGTGTTAATCGATTACAATTGGCTGTGGAAGCTGTAAACAATGGAATGGATTGGGAGAGGATATGTCGAACACTAGGATTTCGAGAATTTGAAGATATCACGGCAGAGGTATTACGTGCAAATAGTTTCAAAGTATATAGTAGATTTGTTTTCCGACACGCAGGAAGGAGATTTGAAATTGACGTCGTAGGTCAGAAAGGACACATTATAATTTGTGCAGATTGTAAGCATTGGAGTAGAGG
>JBAUBP010000290.1:0-13524 GCA_049676905.1 Bathyarchaeia archaeon | reverse complement strand
ATCTTAGATGATTTTTTTTGCATTACTACCTCCTAATAAAGTTAAATTTTTGCTAACGAAAGAGAAATTATGATATTGTTTATTCAATAAACACCCCATATCAATAGAACTTTCTGAACCTAAGATTTCATTTCCTCATACAATATATTATATATAAAATCCAACATGTCAAGAAAAAAAATATTTTTTTCATAACAACCTGTTGCATTATATCCCTATTACTCCGTTTTTCGTTAAAGAGTCGTATTATTACTTTTTAAATTTCTATGTTTTCTATTTTATCGGAATAGGCTCTCTCTTCCAAAGATGCTTGATGTCATCATCGATACCAGCCATTTCCCAACGAGTCAGGGATAAAGATATTTGTCCTGTTGCAAAAAATTGGTCATGAAATTTACCTAAATCGAATTTATCCCCCAACTTCCTCATCATGTCCCTCAGCAATTTGTAGACTTCATACTTGCCCACCTGATAGGTCAGAACATAAGCCGGGCGAGAGAACAATCTCCATGTCTCGTGACGTTTGGCCACATAAGGTTCCATCCATGGGACGGTATTCAACATGTGTTCGGTGACTTCTTCCGGCCGCATAGATCCATCCGCTAACTTCACGGCAACATAGACTCTTTCAGCTCGCTGGATGGCCAAGCTGTACATCCACTCCCGGACTAAAGGTCCCCGGATAAATGGATAATCCACCTGGAGTTGTAAATCCTCCACGTACATGCACCAGGAATCCCCCCTGGTGTTATGTCCCTTCCGGATTTCTCTGCATTCCCGCTGGCTAACTACGTTCTCAAAGATATGCCCGGGAAAATTTGTATGAGGGTGGTTGGTGCCTGGATCTAGCCAGTGCCCACTCTCGTTATAAGCATGAGCAAACCAGTGGTCAGGGCTGATGACAAACTCCGTGTCAAACCTTCCTTCCACAAGTTTTTGGGGGAGGGCCATTAATTCAAAAGGCTCTATCCAAATGCCTCCCTTTTGATTTCGCTGGGCCCCCTGTAAATAAACTGGAATCGTGAAAAGATCATATTTTTCCACCCAAATCCTGGTCATAACATCGGCGGCATCCTTCCATTCAAGATATTCTTTGTTTGTCCTAGCATGCCGAGCTGGTCTATCTGTAATAGTGCCAGGACGGGGCAAGTTGCAATTTTTTTGGCGTTCAAACTGGAGAAATGCCCAGTTTCGATTCCGCTCCAACTCAGCATGAACCAGAAGTTGTTCGCAGTTATGAGGCCAGGCAAGCACGTTTCTTATATACCAATCAAGGGCTTTCCGGCCGATAGCATAAGGCGCTTTAAAATTGGGACGATTCTCGATCAGCCAATCACGATAGTCTTCAAGAGACTTCCCGGCCTTGTCTGCCGCACTATCCATTTGGGCACGGAATGGCGCAGGAAGATGAGGGCTAACCACTTCAGCAAGTTTTTGGTAATTTGCATGGACATCCTCCAGCCGTTCGATGGCCATGGTGGCCATCTCGGGGACGGCTTCAGTCAAGGCTTTAGGAGCTTGTTGTATAATACTAGCAGTATCATTTAGCGCCTGTACTATAGCTTTTGCTTTTTCTTCATCGTAGGGAACAGTGTTTCCCTGACCTCTTTGGTGACGCCCACCGATATGCCGCTTGACATTTCGTACAGCCTGCATGGTGTAGAAATCCGGATTTCGAGAAACCTGACGAATAACCTTTAGATCGAACTCTAGCGCATTCATCTCTAGACCAACAGCTAGATAATCGACCTGAGCAGGAACAGGCCAGGAATGAGGATCAATAGCATCCAAGCGCCGACGAAATTCTTCAAGGCCTTTAATCTGTTCCTTTACAGCTTTAAGATAGTCGGGAACACCTTGAAAGAATGAACGTCGCCATTGACGAAATTCATTGGCTAGTTCAAGCAACTCGGGTGACTGATAATCGCTTGGATACGGATTTGCACTTTGAATATTTTTACCATAAAAATCAAAATTTCTTAAAGACTCCCCTGCTAATTCATCAAGAGATTCTACATCTGGAACAATCGAGAGAAATACAATGATCCCCAAAAAAATCAATACTTTTTTCATTGAAAGATTTTTCATGTCTCTCTCCTTATCTTTTAGACATTATAAGGATTAATCCCTTGAGATATATTTGTATATAATATATTGTATTGAACACCAATTAACACAGAGAAACATGGAAGTCAAGGGAAAAAAAGTTCTCATTATGTATCATTCCAATTGGATCTCAAAAAAAATGCCGTCTGTTCCATTTCGTCTTATCTACACCCTTTTTCTCCTTTTAGCCGCATTTCCTCAGTTCTCTATGGGCGTTAATAAATTTGCTCCAATAAGAGTGGAAAACGCCGCCATCAGAGTGGATGGCATCCTAGAGGAGGCCGTTTGGAAAAGCACACCATCCATAACCAATTGGTATCAACTCACTCCAAACGAGGGAGAAGGGCCATCTGAAGCCACTGAGATGTGGCTCGTCTATAGTGAAGACGCCATTTATTTGGGAGCAAGGCTCCAGGTGGATCATCCAAAAAACATTATGACACGAACCATGGAACGAGATAGTCATAGCCCCGACCAAGATGCTATCGCATTGATTCTAGACACTCTAAACGACAATCGCACAGCCCTTGGATTTATCGTCTCTCCTGCAGGAATCAGGACAGATATTGCCATATTTGATGATACAGAAAATGTTACTTCTCCCTGGAATACTGACTGGAATGCCTTCTGGACGGCAGCCAGTCAAAGAAACAAAAACAGTTGGAGCGTTGAGATGAAAATTCCTTTTTCCAGCCTCCGTTATATAAATCAGAATGGCTCAGTCTCCATGGGAATCATTCTCTGGCGCTATCTTGCCCACAATGTGGAGTACGATATTTTCCCGGCTATTCCAAACATATGGCGCTACAGCGCTTACAAACCCAGTCAAGCTCTGGATGTCAAATTCAGCGGGATCAAACCCAAACATCCCATTTATATAAGACCCTATTTACTAGGAGGCGTGGAGTATAACAATGTACTTGCTCCAAATTCTACAGGCTACGCCTTGCAGAGCCGGTGGGAAAGGGATGCAGGTCTAGATGTGAAATACAACCTCACCAACAATCTGATCCTGGATGCGACTCTCAACACAGACTTTGCCCAGGTGGAAGCCGATGACCAGCAGATCAACTTGACCCGCTTCTCTCTTTTCTACCCAGAAAAACGCCCCTTTTTTCAAGAGCGGGCAGATCTTTTCAATTTTCGGATTCCCGGTGGCTCCCACTGTCTTTTTCACAGCCGAACAATCGGGATTGTCGAAGGCCAGAATGTCCCCATCATCGGGGGCGTCCGGATGGTAGGGCGTGCGGGAGCGTGGGAGATCGGCCTGATTGAGATGCAAACAGCTGCTATGGAAATAAATGAGGAAAGATATCCTTCCGAAAATTTCGGAGTCTTTCGTCTCAAGAACATCATCAAAAATGACGGTTCTTACGTGGGAGGGTTGATCACTTCGCGAGTTGATTTCAAAGGACATTTCAATATTGTGAGTGCCGCTGATATAGATATTAGCCTGAAGAAGCCGCTCTACTTCAAAATGAAATTGGCCCAAAGCATTGAACCTGAGAGCGATTGGGAAAAAAGCCTGTTAGGCTCTGTGGTGCTGCACACGCGAAAGCGGAGGGGATTTTCCTTTGGATTGAGCGCAAGCCATATTGGAAAAGAATTCAATCCCGAGATGGGCTTCATGCCTAGACGGGGAATAAACAGAATCGGAAACCGCGTTGGGTATTTTTGGTATCCTGAAGCGACGAGCTTCATCCAAAGCTACGGATTCACCAACCGCTTGGCAGGGATTTGGGAAACAGATTCTGGCCAACTCGAAACCTTCAGCAATAAGCTTGACTGGGAGGCACTTTTCCGCTCAGGAGCCTCAGCAACAGCTACTTTCAAAGTGGCTCAGGAGAATCTCTTTGCTCCTTTCTGGATAGGAAAAGTAGAAATTGATAAAGGAAGATATCGATTTGCCACTCTTCATCTTAAATATAATACTCCTTCTGGACTGCCCATTCGGCTAGGCGTGGAAGCATTTGCAGGTGGTTATTATGGCGGCTGGCAGACCGGAGGTGTTTGTGCACCTTCCTGGACTTTGAGCCCGAATTTAACACTCCTTCTCGAATACAACTACAGCAGAGCAAATGTCCAAAACGGCATATATCAAGCCCATGTGGCCCGCCTCAGGATCAAATCCGCAATAAATCGAGTACTGACAGCAAATACGTTTCTACAGTACAGCAGTGACCTTCAAAAGCTATCGGTCAACATTCGCCTCCGTTATAATCCAAAGGAGGGAAATGATCTTTATATCGTCTACAATGAGGGGATCAACACGAGCTTGGGCGAACAAATTACTCTATTGCCACGAAGGAGCAACAGAACCATACTCATAAAATACAATTACACATTTGTTCTCTAAAATCATACTTTTAAAAGCAGATCTTGACAGTCAGAGTTCATCTCTCTTATACGATATCGCGTGAGAAGAAAAAGGATAAAACGGGAAAGCTTGGAAACTGAGTTATTTTAAAGTTTTTTTTATCCCCTCTTCTTTCATGACTTTTTCTATATCCTCCACCTCCCGGGGAATGAATTCAGATAACCATTCATATCCATCCTCAGTACATAGGACATCGTCTTCTAGTTCAACGCTAAACTCTGAAAGGACTATTCCAGGCTCGACGGTAATGACTATTCCGGGCTTGAAAGGAATGAGGTTGTCTCCGACATCATGGACCTCCATACCCACAAAGTGGCTTGTCCCCCAGCCAAAATTCTTTCCGTAGCCTCCCTCTTCATCCAAAAGCTGTATGGCCTTCTCCTGAAGATCTTTCATAGTAACACCAGGCTTCACCATCTTGATACAGACATCCTGAACCCTTTTCAGTATGTTGTAGACCCTCTTCTGTTCTTCTGTGAATTTGCCTGAAACGGGAAATGTCCTCTTAATATCTGCAGTATAATGGTTGACTTCTGCACCGCAATCGATAACGATAAGCTCTCCCTTTTTCATAATTTTCGTTCTACGAGAGCTCTTTTGTCCCGCTATTCGAGGTCCAGACCGAACAGTCGTGTGAAAACCCAATCTATCTATCCCTCTAAAATCACAGACAAATCTAAAGATAGATCTTAATTGGGCCTCAGTCATGCTTGATTCCACTGATTTCATACATTCAACTATTGCCTCTCCAGTGATTTGAACAGCTTTCCGCAGCTGTTGCAGGCCATACTCATCATGGTACATGCGTAAACGATCAAGAAGGTCTGAGGCATCTTTGATCTCATATTTTGGTGAAAAGAATTGAATTTTTCGGATGAATGCAAGTCGTTTTGGGGCAGGTTCTGCGAGATTAACGAATCTCGGAAAATTAAAGTAAATTATTTTTTTCTCGCCTTTACTGTACAACACCTTTGAAATCTCTGAGGGGATACGTTTTCTTATTCTTTGGGTGTATCTAAGAAGAGAAAAATCGGTATAAGCATTGGACAGGTCAATCAATAGATTTTCTGTTGGATAGACATGCTCAATACCCGAGATTTCTGTAATCTTTTCATAATCTCCATCAATATAGAGAATTTCAGGAAATTCCTCAGATCCAGGACAGAGAATGAGTGTGGCATTTGATGTTTCCAATCCAGTAAGGAAAATGAAATCATGATTATCGTTGTTGGGAACAAAAAATTCCTGGAGATTATTCTGATTTTTTTCGGTACTCTGTATGATAACAATTCCCATCTTGCATAAAGCCGCTAACCTCTGTCTTCTTTCTTTGAAATTATTTTTATCCAAAGAGAAGGTAGGTGAGCTTGTAATGATTGTCAGACAAATCAAGAATGGTAAGAATTTCATTTTTTTTATGATGTTCATCTTTAGCCTCCTTGCATTGATTGATGAAACTTAATCTAAGATTATACTCCTCTTTTGTTGAAAAAATTGAATTACTGCTTACGACATTTCATGCTGTTAATCAAACAAAAATTTTTTTTAATATATAGTTGACACAACACTAAAAATTTCTATAATGAAGTTGAGAGAATAATATATTTTGTATATAATATATTAGTCTTCGATAAAAAACAACAAGGAGGAATATCCATGAGGAAAGATCCAAAAGAATGGAAGGGATGTTTTGTAGCTATCGTCACACCTTTCAAAGAAAACGGGGATATTGATAGAGAGGCTTTTTGTGAGAACATAGAGTTGCTCATAGGAGAGGGGATATACGGAATCGTAGTCTCTGGATGCACGGGTGAGAGCTGGGCCCTTTCTGATGAAGAATTGAAGGAAATATTCAAACTTGCCGTTGACCAAGCAAAAGGTCGAATAACAACCATCGGAGGAACAGGACAAATAACACCACAACACACCATAAAGCTGTCCCAGTATGCCAAGGAAGCAGGCATGGATGGAGTGATGATTCACCCTCCAGCACGAGTCATCCCAAATCCTCGCGAAATCGTTGCCTTTTATCAAGAAGTCTCTGATTCTGTAGAGATCCCCATCCTTTTATATAATATCCTCAAGAGACAAGCTGTTGAATTGACAGTCGAATTGGTAGATCAATTGGCAGACATCAAAAATGTAGCCGCAATTAAAGAAAGCTCGAATGATTTTGAAAGAGTCATGGAAGTTATTGAAATCGCAGGAGACAGGATTCAGGTATTCACCGGCCATTCTGCTCAGCGAGGTGTACCCGCAATACTAATGGGTGCGAAAGCATGGGTAGGAAGCCTTGAACCCCAGGTCATGGGAAAAGAAGCCATTGAAATGTATGAGCTTGTCGAAAAAGGTGAATTGGAAAAGGCCCTTAAGATACAATATCGATGTATGGTTCTGAATAACCGAATGCGTGGTGGAAAGGCGGGAACCTTCCCTGCCAATGTCAAGTACGGCATGAACCTTAGGGGACGCCCAGGTGGCTATCCCAGAAAACCTGTCCTCCCTCTCACTGAGCAAGAAAAGAAGCACGTCCAAACTGTACTTCAAGAGTTAAATCTTTTATAAAGAATGACTAACAAATCTAATTATAGCGTTCTTATTTACTATCACATTCCTGAGTATGTGGACCGCTATAAAGAACTTATAAAAAGTGCAAGAAAGGACCTCAATCTTTTAGTTTGTAAAGATAAAGCACAGATTGAGAAACTCATTGATCAAGCAGAGATTATTTTTTCCGGAAGCAACTTTCCTGTTGAGACAATTCTAAAAGCAAAGAATTTGAAATGGATTCAATCCATGGCTGCTGGGGTAGAGAATTTCACTCGGTCAAAGCTCATCCCCTCTGGTGTCATTCTCACTAAACCTAAAGGAATCTTCGGCCCTCTGATGGCTGAATATGTATTAGGTTACATCCTTGCAATTACCCAAAACATAAAACTTGTTTTTGACAATCAAAAGAAAAAATCCTGGCAACCATTTGTTGTTGATAGTATAAGACACAAAACAGTGGGAATAATGGGCTTAGGCTCGGTGGGAGCTTATGTTGCCTATAGACTTCATCTTTTAGGAGTGGAAATCATAGGCTTAGAGGAACAGGAAAAAAGTCTTCCTTATGTGACTCGAGAATATACTACAAAAGAAATTGATGCGTTTTTAGGAGAGTCAGACTTTTTAGTTCTGGCTCTCCCTCTTACTGAAAGCACTGAAGGTTTGTTAGGAGAAAAACAGTTCGATTCTATGAAAAAAAGCGCTCATCTCATAAACATTTCTCGTGGGGCATTAATCCAAGAAGAAGCTCTTTTAGATGCCCTTAGAAAAGGTTCCATTGCCGGGGCTATTTTAGATGTTTTCCATGAAGAACCCCTACCAGAAAATCATCCTCTTTGGGAGATGGAAAACGTTATTATCACCCCTCATATCTCCGCTCCAAGTCTTCCTGAGGATTTAGTAAAAATATTTCTAGAAAATTTGAGAAGATATGAAGAAGGAAAAAATTTTATCGGAATCGTAGACCTTAGTAAAGGATATTAAATCTTCACTCCAAAATGAATCCGAGAAACTCTTTTAATCGCATTAAAACTACAGCTTCAATCTTCGGATGCATGGCACAACTTTGTGATAATTAATCCTATTAAAATAAGACATGCCATAAGATAAATGATAATAAATTTTGATAATAACAAATATTTTTAAAACTTACGCTAGCTCTTTTGCAGCACGCACAGAGCTTATTAATAATAAAAGCAAATAGAAAAATTAATATTGAGATGAAAAGACCCAAAATTGTAATCTTTTTGTTTTTAGGATCTCTCATTATTCTATTCTTTTCCTGTGTTGATATGAATGAAGATCAAAAAATAAAAATCCCCATCATGATCATTAGCACGGGGAGTGTGGGGGCAGGACATTTCAATATATGCTCCTCTATTGCCGAATGGGTCAATGCACGAGTGAGTGGGTACCCGATTACAGCTGTACCGGGATCAGGAGGAATAGGAAATCCCATGAGGGTTGGCATGGGACGGGCAGATATTGGAGTCTCCTATGGTCCTTTATTGAGGATGGCAAGAGAAGGTAAAAAAGCTCCCTTTGTCCAATCGTATCCCAACCTAAGATCGATATGCTCCTTGACTTCAAACTCCCAGCACTTTCTTGTATCGAAAGATATTGAGGCCAATTTTCTCGAAGACGTAATCAACGAAAAAGTCAAACTGAAAATAGCAACTGGTTTTCCAGGAACATCTGATAGGTTTATCCTTCAACTTGTTCTTGGAGAATTAGGTATTACAGAAGAGATTGTTAAGAACTGGGGTGGGTCTATTTATCAAATAGGAACTTCTGGAAGAGTCGCCTTGTGGAAAGATCGGCATATAAATGCTCTTCATAGTTCCATTGAATTCCCAGCCGCTGCCATCACTGAGGCAATGGTTTCAAGAAAGGGACATCTCCTTGGCCTTACCGAAACTATTAGAAACAATCTGGTTGAAAAACTTGGTTTTATTAAAACAGAAATTCCACCGAAAACCTATCCCGGCCAGAATAATCCGGTCCCTACAGTGAAACTCACCATGGTTCTTTTCACAACCACGGATGCCACCGAAGATGCCATTTACTTATTCGCAAGGACCGTAGCAGAAAGTCAGGATCGCTTCCGTAAAGCATACGGCACTTTTAAAGACTGGCAACCGGAGGATATGATCCAGAATCTGGGGATTCCTATTCACAAAGGCGCGTTAAAATATTATAAAGAAAGAGGATGGATTGAAACTGTAGGTAAGGAGGAATTATGAAAATCTCCGATATCGAAGTGATCATTCTTCGCCAAAAAGAAGCTATACAGGACATCGGCGACAGCACACAGGATGCAGTAATCATTAAAATCCTCACAGACGAAGGCATAACGGGAATAGGAGAAGTTGCCTCATCTCCTTATGTGATTGAAGCTATCGTGAATGCTCCTGCCTCCAAATATCTCTGTTGTGGACTGAAGGAGATATGTCTGGGTAAAGATCCTCTTGCAATTGAGCGAATTTGGCAGGAAATGTATGAACAAAGCTCCTGGTATGGGCTAAGAGGTGCGGGGATTCATGCCATGAGTGGAATAGATATGGCGCTTTGGGATATAAAGGGAAAAGCTCTAGGACAACCTGTGTATAAATTGTTAGGTGGAGCTTTCAAGAAGAAAATCAGAGCTTATGCAAGTGCACTTTTTCCTGAAACCCCTGAAAAAATTAAGACAATGGTGAGAGACTATATTCAGCAAGGTTTTACTGCTATTAAATTCGGCTGGGGCAAATTTGGAAAAATCCCTTCAAACGATATTCAACTTATCAAAGCTTCGAGAGAAGAAGCTGGAGAGACAGTTGATCTTATGGTGGATGCAGGTGCATGCTACAAAGATGTAACTACTGCTATTCAGCAAGCGAGAGAATTTGAGAAGTCCAATGTTTATTGGCTGGAAGAGCCTTTTCCTCCTGATGATCTGGCAGGATTAGCAAAACTGGCTCAATCGGTAAAGCTAAGGATTGCTACCGGTGAACGATTATCCACAAGATATCAATTTTTGGATCTTATAGAACGAGGGAAGGTCCATATTATTCAACCTGATGTGGGAAGGGTCGGTGGGATTTCTGAAATGATGAAGGTGGCTTTCATCGCCCGCCAGTACGGTGTGCCTTGCATTCCTCATGCCTGGAGCAGTGACATTCTACTTGCTGCAACCCTACATGTTAATGCCGCTATCCCCAATGGTGGTATCATTCAAGAATTTTGTGTATCCGAAAGACCCCTCAGGAAGGATTTGGCAAAAGAAGCCATTCAACAGGAAGATGGCTATGTATCTGTTCCTGAGAATCCGGGATTAGGAGTTGAGCTTGACGAAGACACAGTGGATAAATTCAGAATAAATTAAATACAAAACAAATAAAAGAAACTCTAATAAAATCATATGAAAAGCAGAGAACTCAAAGGAATTTCCGCAAAAGTTGTTACTATTCTTTGTGTTACGGTTAGTGTCTTAGTCTTTTATACTGCATTGAGGGGTGTCTTCCCTCCACTTATTCAGAGATCAGGATTCCTGATGTTTATGGTTCCTCTTATTCTGATCTTATATCCCAGGTCAAAAAAATCTGCGATAGACAAAGTTCCGACTTCTGATATTATACTGGCTATCCTGGCGTTCATCTCTTATGGGTGGATAATATGGGATTACGGGCGTATCGCCGCTAGGATCAAATATGTGGATTCAGTACTTATCACTGATTTAGTCTTAGGCACACTTGCTATTCTTTTTATTCTTGAGGCGACGAGAAGAACATTGGGTTGGATTCTTGTCGTGATCACTTCCGTATTCATTGTTTACATATTCTTTGGCCCTTACATTTCAGGAATATTAAAATTCAAGATGATTTCTTACAGCCTTTTTATTGAACAGCTTTATTTGGTTGAAGAAGGATTGTTTAATATTATGACTGGATTGGCAGCAACATTTCTTTTCACGTTTGTGGCCTTCGGAACATTTCTCAGAATTTCTGGAGCTGATAAATATTATATGGACTTGGGTCTTGCTTTGGGAGGGAAATCTCGGGGAGGCTCAGCAAAAGTCGCTGTGTTCAGCGCTGCCATGATGGGAACTCTCACTGGAAGCACAATTTCAAATGTTGTTACTGTTGGAACTCTTACAATTCCGATGATGAAAAGCAGCGGTTTCAAAGCACGGGAAGCGGCTGCGATAACGACCGCGGCATCAACAGGAGGCTCAATCACTCCACCTATTATGGGAGCCGGAGTCTTTGTTATGGCTGCAATCACAGGCATTCCCTTACTGACAATCCTTAAGTACTCAATTATTCCGGCTATTATCTATTTTGCCTCTATTTTCATCATTATCGAGATAAAAGCGAGAAAGTACGGATTAATAGGTCTTTCTAAAGACCAACTGCCTCCCATCAAACAAGTGTTAAAAACGAGCTTTCACCTTTTTATACCTTTAATCGTATTGATTATTCTGCTTGTTATTGGCCGTACTCCTTTTAGCTCCAGCGCAAGTACAACAATCCTGATTATCATTTGCAGCTTTTTCAGAAAAGAGACGCGAATGGGACCCCAAAAAATCATACAAGGACTCGAAGAGAGTGCTAAAAACATGATGACAATAACTGCAGTGTCAGCCTGTGCCGCAGCCATCATGGGGATTATCACACTCACTGGTCTTATAATGAAGGTGGCCTCCATAATCATCACGGCCGCCCAGGGTAAATTACTCGTAGCGCTCATTCTTTTAGGCGTCATTTCCTTAATCATAGGCATGGGAATGCCAATTACACTATCTTATATATTAGTGTCCACCTTAGGCGCGCCTGCGTTGACTCATCTCGGGGCCTCACTCCTGGCTGCTCACCTTGCTATTTTCTGGTTTAGTCAGAATTCGACTATTACTCCGCCTGTATGTTTGACAGCTTTCGTAGCCGCTGAAATAGCGAGAGAACCAAGATTTATGAGAGTCGGATTTTCAACGCTCAATATAGCTAAAATGCTTTATTTGGTTCCTTTTCTATTTGTGTTTACTACCCTTATAAGTAGTAATATCCTAGGACCTATACAGGTATTGGTACAAGTTATACCTATACTAATAATGGTAGCTGTTCTTATAGATGGTTTTTTTCTTACTAGTTTAATGAAATGGGAATTGATTCTTGCAGCTCTATCTACTTTTTTGTTTATAGCTGCCATTTTTGCAAAAGGTATTACGAACATTCTCGTTCTCTCAATTATCGGTCTTCTTGCTGCTATGATAATTTATTATGGACAAAAGAAACGTCTTGGACTTGAAAAGCAAGCCATTTAAGTCCATCTTTATTAGATTGAATTCTAATATTTAGAGCCAATAAAGGGAATTACGTTGGGAAGAATGGATGTTTTAATAATAGGTGGTGGAATTATTGGTTCCTCTGCAGCCTATTTTCTATCAAAACAGAATGCCAATGTGATCTTAGTAGAAAGATCAGAAATAGGGCGGGAAGCCTCTGGAGCGAGTGCCGGCACTCTGTCAATTCAAAATAAAAAAATAAATTCAATTCCTCTAGCGCAAAAGGGAGTGAAGATCTGGGCTGAATTGCAAGAAGAACTTGAAGAAAATCTCGAATTTCATCAGGTTGGAGGAATAAGGGTTGCTGAGAATGAACAGCAGTTTGAATTACTTCGACAAGCTGTCCCCTTTCAGAAAAAGAAAGGTCTTGAAGTCGAGCTCCTTTCAAAAAAAGAACTGCAAAATTTAGCACCATATTTGGGCCCATCGGTCACAGGTGCCACTTTTTGCGAAGAGGATTCACGCTGCAACCCTCTTGTATCTTCTATAGCGTTGGCCAAAGCAGCTCAAAGAAATGGTGCAAAAATTCATACACAAGAAGCTGTGACCTCCATAAAAAAAATCAATAAAGATTCATATTCTGTTCAGACTTCAAAAGAGCAATATAAAACGGCTTGTGTGTTAAACTGCGCAGGTGTATGGTCAAAAGACATTTTCCGAATGATAGATTTAGATTTTCCCATTACTCTCTCCCCTCAACAAGTCATGGTCACAGAACAAGTTCCCCCACTATTTTCCCACATTATCAGCTATATAAAAGGCAAATTGACTCTAAAACAAGTAGACAGCGGCAATGTTCTCATCGGTGGTGGGTGGGAGGGCTTTGGGGATATAGATAATAATATCAAGAATCTTAGCTATGAGAGCATGAGGGGAAATCTTCAGTTAGCCTGCCGAATCATTCCTGGATTGAACACGCTCAATCTCATCAGGTGCTGGATTGGAAGCGAAGGCAGAACTCCTGACAGATTACCTCTCCTGGGGCAATTAAATCATCTTCAAGGTTTCTATACAGCCAGCTGTGCAAAAGGAGGATTTACTCTAGGCCCGGTTTTGGCTAAGATTAGCTCAGAACTTATTCTTAAGGGGAAAACCTCGTATTCTATCTCGGCGTTTGATGTAAACAGGTTTGTTACGTTATAAAAGAATAATCAGATTGTGCACAAATTGAACC
>JBAUBP010000289.1:0-9286 GCA_049676905.1 Bathyarchaeia archaeon | reverse complement strand
GATGATATAAGACCATTAAAGGTCTTAGATATTTTTGCAAATAAATATTTGAAAGATAAATTCAACACAATTCACATTTTACCTATTTTTGAATATGACTCAGATAGAGGATTTTCCATAATAAATTATAATAAAATCGATTCAAATCAGGGTAATTGGACCGACATCACAGATCTCAAAGAAAATTTCAAACTTATGTTTGATTTAATATTGAACCATATCTCTGATAAGCATATTTGGTTTCAAGAGTTTCTGAAGAATAATCCGAAATATGAGAAATACTTCATTTGGTTCACAAAAGAGGATCTACCATCAAAAGATGAAATTAAAAAAGTTTTCAGACCAAGGACTAATCCTCTATTTAAAAAATACAATACAATCAAGGGGGAAAGATATGTATGGACCACGTTTCCATTGAATCAAGTTGATTTGAATTATAAAAATGAAGAAGTACTTATTGAAATAATCAATGTTATGTTATATTATATCCTCAAAGGTGCTAACATAATAAGATTAGACGCCGTGGCATATATATGGAAACAACTTGGAACTAATTGCCTACATCTTAAGCCAGTTCATCTCATAGTCCAACTATTAAGAGCAATCTTGGATAAAGTCGCGCCTAAAGTTGCCATAATAACAGAAACGAATGTCCCGCATGAAGAGAACATACAATATTTTGGCGATGGTAGAAACGAAGCTCAATTAGTCTATAATTTTGCACTTCCTCCGCTTGTGCTATTTTCACTGCAAACTGGAAGCTCAAAAAAAATCTCAAAATGGGCAGACAAAATCGTAGTAACGTCAGATCATACCGCATTTCTTAATTTCTTAGACTCTCATGATGGCATAGGCCTCTTAGGCATCAAAGGCATATTAACAGAAAAAGAGATTGGTAATATGTTGGAAAGATGCTGCAGTAATGGCGGCCTTATAAGCTATAATAAAAATGCAGATGGCACTGAAACACCATACGAGATAAACATAACCTGGTGGAATGCTCTCAACCCCCCCTTGTCAAATGATAATTTAGAAATACAAATCAGCAGATATCTAGCCTCAAGGGCCATACCCCTATGTCTTAAAGGCATTTCCGGCACCTACTTCAACGGTCTTATAGGAGCTTTAAATGACTTAGAAGGTGCAACATTTACTGGAAACAATAGAGACATAAACAGAAAAAATCTAAAACTAAATGAGATTGAAGATCTAATAGCTGATAGTGATTCAAGGTTATCTAAAGTGTTCCATGGATACACTAAGCTTATTCGAAATAGAATAAAAGAAAAATCATTTCACCCTAATAGCCTTCAAGAAATCCTTTTCCTGAACGATCATGTTTTTGCTCTTAGAAGAATTACCAAAGATAACAATTCATCTATAATTGCTTTACACAATTTGACAAAAGATAAACAATCTGTTGTATTGAATAATAAATTGCACTACGACATAATTTCTAATAAACAGCATGGTTATAAAATATTAATGGATCCATATCAGGTTTTATGGTTAAAGCATTAGCGCGCGCTATTCCATATATCAATTTTTTTTAATTATGTAAAAAGCCTTTCTTCGAAAAGATCACTAAATCTGTCTACCATATTTTTTGAATAAGTTATAATAACATATTTTCTTAAATTTTCAGAAATCTTATGATAATTTTTAATCTTTTCTAATATATTAATTAAAATAATCTTAAATGAAGTTTAATCTGTAAATTTAAACATTACATCAGGCATATTTTATCGCGCGCTAAGGACAACAAAGAGAGATAATGAAAAACACGAGAGCGAAAATATTTCAAACATATGTCTAGATCTTTTAAGAAGCTATTAAAATGTATAATTTCTCAATGAAATATTAATGATTATCAAATCAGCATCTACATTTCCTTAAGATATTTGGCAGCAGCTTCGGGAGCATGCGTATTTATGTAAATGCCTGTTCCGATTTCAAAACCTCCAACATTGTGAATACGGGGAACAATTTGAACATACCAATGCAAGTAACTCGAATTTTCTTCACCTATCGGCGCTGAATAGAAAAGATAATTGAAATCGGGTCTATTTAGACCACGATCAATCTTAACCATAGTTTCTAGCAATATAGAAGCTAACGTCGTAATTTCTTTGGCGCTAATGTTCCTAAAAGAAGCTTTATGATGCTTTGGAGATATCCAAGTCTCAAACGGGTAACGTGAAGCATATGGATGAAATACTAGAAAATCATCATTTTGACATAAGATTCTATCTTCTAATTGAAGCTCCTGCTTATTTAGGTCACAATATAGGCATCTCCCTGTTTTCTTGAAATAATTCAAAGCGATCTCATCTTTGCGTCTTACATATTCAGAAATCACTGGGATAGCAATAATTTGAGAATGAATATGATCTATCGATGCTCCTGCCAATTCTCCTTGATTCTTAAAAAGCATAATATACTTGATGGATTCCTTGGCTAAGTCTTCAAATCTATCATGATATGCACGGATAATGCATTCTATTTCAGAGATTTTCAATTTGGCAATTGTTTGATTATGAAATGGAGATTCTATAATGACTTCATGAAATCCATAACCACTAGTTGTTTTAAAGAGATTATCGATAAGACTACTCTCATTTGATCTCTCGGATGATACGGCTGGAAACATATTTGGAATGACTCTAATTTTCCAGAGCAATGATTCGGGACTATTCTTATAGACTGCTTTTTCAGGAGGAGTCAAAAGCTCATTTCCAAAACAGAAAGGGCAATCCTCAACATAATCTACATCTACTTTACTTTTTTTTGGAGAAATAATATTAGTTGGACGTTTGAACCTTTGACTTGCAATGAGTATCCATTCGTTAGATGTAAGATCCTTTCTGAATTCAGTCAATCAAATCACTCATATGATGAATTGCGATTCTTTTACTAACGTGCACCATAAGATAGTGATTTTGTATAGCTTTAAATTTACTAGCGCTCGCTAGTGTACGCGTATTAAGAACTTAATTCCTACTGTGCACGCCATGAACCATAGATAAACACGCGCCATTATGCCTTTATAATTTTTTGTAAATTGATACGGGTCATTTGGTGAAGCGCGCGCTAAGCATAATTCCAAATGTCATGATACTTTTTTTGGTCTAGCTCTCTGGTGCTTCCTTTTTTGCAGTTTTGGAGTAAGCCTTTTTCTCGTCATGATCAAATCATTAGATCTATCCCAAAAAGCACTTCTACAATTAGGACAAGATCTTGGCTTTTTTAATTTCCGAGGTTTCCAAACATGTTTACATCTTCTACATCGATAAATACGCTGTTTCATTTGTTCTCACAATTTACTTTCTTGTCGAATATGTATCAACATATATTATTATAAGAAATCGACCTCTTCTAATCTCTTCCGAAGCTAGCGCTATCAGTTTAATATTTGCATATTCATAACTCGTTGACCGTCAAAGATATTTAAGGTAGTAACCATATTTTCTAGTAGGATTAATAGCCTATGCCCGATATTGCAGTAGTACACTACACTGCCCCAACCAAAGAGATGGGAGGTGTAGAAAGTGTAATAGAGCACCACATACAGTTCTTATCAGAATGGGGATATCAGATAAGGCTTTTTTTTGGAAGTGGTGGAGGAATAGATCTAAAAAATGTAACGGAGCATAAAATTCCTCTTCTTTGGCCAAATCATCCAACAATATTAAGAATTCAGGAAGAAATATTACATAATGGTGAAAGTTCAGAATTTGAGGCTGTAAAGAAAGAAATTAAAGAAGACCTTTCTACGAGTCTTAAAGGTGTTAATGTCTCCATAGTCCATAATATTCCTTCAATGCCCTTTAATTTTGCTGCAACAGCTGCAATCAATGAAGTAACAGATGGATCGAAGAGAGTTATTTTTTGGATTCATGATAGCGCTTTATTAAGAGAAGAATGGTCTAGTAAAAAAGACAAATTCCCTATGACTTTGTTACACCATAAGGCTGAAAACATTCGATATGTCACGCTGACAAATGTAAGAGCAAAAGAACTATCAAACCTCGATAATCCATACAAGATCGAGAAAGCAATTGTTGTACCAAATGGCGTCAACATTGAAGAATTCATCAAGATAGATGAGACCACAAAACTTCTTATGAAAAAACTTGGCTTGTCATTTGAAGATTACATAATAATTTGCCCGGTAAGAGTTACACCAAGAAAAAATATTGAGCTTGCACTCTTTGTTGTTGATGAATTGCAACATTTGATTAGTACATCTAAACAAATTAAATTCTTGATAACTGGTCCACCGGATCATCAGGCTTCCAAACTTGGCATGGCTTATCTTGATTATCTTAAAGAACTCATCGAAAGGCGTGGTCTTACTGAAAGGGTATTCTTTTGCCATGAATTAATCAATCATGAAAGAGAGTATTCCAACGGAAATATACAAAAATGGAGTGTGGCAGACGTCTATAATATCGCCGATCTAGTCTTTATTCCAAGTAAAGAGGAAGGGTTTGGTCTTCCGGTTATAGAAGCGGGAGCTGCACGTAAACCAATATTTTGTTCTAGGATTCCACCATTTCAAGAATTAATAAGAGACGATATTGAGGGTTATATGTTCGATTTACAAGAAGATCCAAAAAGCATTGCTTTTAAGATCTACAGACTCTATCTTGAGGATAGAGTTGATAATAATTTCGATAATGTAATTAAGAGGTTTACCTGGGATTCAATTATTAGGAAGAAACTTGTACCACTTCTTTAACAAGACATATTTGTCAGATTGTAGGTTGAAATTTAATGTTGGAAGAGATCCTACCAGAAATTCAATGGTCTGAGCTTTATTTCACATTTATGAAATTCTTGCTTGCAACAATAATTCTTGGATTAGGTTGGATTGCCGGCCATCTGCTGGGAAAGGGACTATCGCGTATTTTTGTAAAATTAGGATTAGAAGATATCTTACATAAAACAATTCTTGGTAAAGCTTTACATCGTTCAGGAACAACTTGTGTAAAATTCTTTGAACTCATAATTAGATGGATAGTGTATCTTTTTGCATTTTTATTAGCACTTGATATCTTCAAAATCAGAGTGTTAGGGAATTTGCTCCAAACTGCACCCGAATATCTTCCAAACATAATAGTCGGTTTGTTCATTCTTTTTATTGGGATAGTGATATCTGACCTAATATCAGATATGATTAAAGTTATCTCCGCTGAAGCAAAGGTAGAGTTCGCCGCTATAATTGCATTGGGAATAAGATTAATCTGCTACTATGTAGTTTTGATAATTTCATTAGGAATAATGAAAATCGACGTAACAATTCTCAATACAGTAGGAAATGCACTCGCTTGGGGAACCGCTATCGGAATTGGATTAGGAATTGGAATTGCATTGGGATTTGGTCTAAAAGACTACGTAGCAAAGAACATAGAGAAATGGCTAAGCTCAACAGGAGAAATTGCAAAGAAACCAGAGGACTTCTGGTCTTGGTATAGAAGAAAGGAACAAGAGAAGTAACTATTTCTGGGCGATAATTTATATTATTGGCATCTAGATTAAACCTGCCTTACGGAGTCTTGAATAGGTACTCTGATTACCTCTCCTCTTTAGTAAAGAACTAATAGCAAAATAATTTGCTTTTGTACCGAGTTCTTCCCAGGCTGGTAGAACGAATTGACTTTTATCAGGATCACCCATGAAATTTATTTCAAAATGCTTATAGAATCGCCGAAATCGATGTATGTCCGTTTCTTCCGAGTATCTTATCCTTTCATTAATGGCAACTTTTTTCTGGAGACTCTTGAATTCTCTCCAATAGCTCGGCAAAATCGTCAGAGCTTCCCTCCGATATTCTGAGACTACCTCTTGTTTCTCTTTCTTTGACAACTTAATTCCTTCTTTTTCAAGAGTCCTGAGTATCCTGTTTGTTATTTGGGCAATCATTAAATCTAAGCCTTTCACAGATTGCCCTATATGACAGAATAACTCTAGGTCGACTTGAGCTATACTTTTCAGAGAGTATTTTCTCATTGCCTGATTTAGAGTTGAGAATTCTATACTATAGTCATTTGGAAAATAAATATTCTCTAGCAGCTCTCGTTTGGCTGAGAATTCTCCTGAAAGGGGATATTTTACTGAATCGAATCCTTGGAATATTTTGGGGAATTTTTTCGTAAGCACTCTTAATATTGGAATGGCGAAAATCCTTGTAACACGGCCGCCGTAAGTATAGGTTCCAGAAGGAAATTCGTAGGTTAGGGTTAATCTATTGTAGGATGCTTTCGTCATTGCATATTTCGATCTATTTTTTTTTGGCTCCTCCACTATGGGTGCACACAATGAGACGGCAAATTCTCTCTTGAAATTCATGATATCTGAATCGAGAAAACAAACAACATCTCCATTTGTCATAGGTACGGAAAGCCAAAGTGCCGCGCCTTTACCTGGAGGCATCTCCTTTAAGTTGGCTAGTTTATGAATATTGAATTTCTCCAACACGTGAAATAGGTTCTTATCAAATTGATGCACGGTTGTGACAATGAAATCAAAGAATCCTCTTCTAGCACTCATAGCCTCTGCTCGATTTTCCCTTAAGAGGCCAACTTGTCTCCTGAAGAGGTCAAGTTCCTCATATGCTGTTTGAACTACTTTTGTAAGAGTTGTGAAATCAGGTTGGCCTTTCTGATTTATTGAGGCATCAATTACAAGAATTTCATCCAGATAACCTAGATCAATGAGTTTGCTACATTCAGAAAGCATTTTCCCCAAGGTTTCAAGTTCAAGTTCACGGGTTTTTTTGCCAACATCTATCTTAGTTGGTATGACTAGCGATAATACAAGTGGTCGAAGTAGATCCGCTTCATCACGGACAAGTGTTTTCAGTTTCTTGCTCAGACATTTTTCTATCTCGAAATTCTTATATGAGCCTAGATCATCAATTCTAGATTTCATATTTTAATCCTCATTCTAAATGAAACTGTAAGTATTCTATTGCATCACGAAATTCTTGAACAAATATATTCACTACTTTTTTTATTCTTTCCTCTTTGGGCCTATAGGCTATTGAGATATCTGCACCTTCAAACATACAATAGTCGGACTCGCTATCACCAATAGCCACTGCCATTCCTCCAAGAGCACCTTTCATCGATCTCAATAACCTTAGTTTACAAATTAGATATTTGTTACAATTATGAATTTGTAAACAACCGGACCTCGTGAGAACTTTGCCCGTTAAGATTTCACCATTGAATTCTAAAATATTTCCGTAGACTAGGTCTGTAGGTAATTTTTCTTTTAGCCTGTCTGCTAAAAATTTATAGCCATCCGTCGCTAGTGCCACTATGAAGTCTCTTTCCTTCAAGAATGCAATTAGATCTATTACACCGCTGTTAAATGGAATTGAATCAAAGATCTTTTCTAATTCACTTCTCTTCATTCCAGCAAGAAGTTGAGCTATCTTTCTTGTGACTACTATTCTTGGAGCATTTCTAAACTCATCATCTATCTCTTTTAGTTTTGATGTAAATCCAAATTTGTCACATATAACATCAATTGATCGTTTAGAGAGGATCGTCCCATCTACATCCAAGATGGCAAAATCAGTTTTCAATATTTTTTTCCCTTATCTTCGACAATATTGCGGTATACTTCGAATGTCTTCTTGGCTGATAAATCCCATGTAAAAAGCTTCTCAACTCTTTTTCTACCTTCATTACCCATGAACTTACGGAGATTCATGTCCTTCAGTAATTTTATGATCGCTTCCGCCATTTTCTTATGGTCTTTTGGCTCGACAAGAATTCCGGTCTCATTATTTCTCACAACCTCAGGAATTGCACAGTGATTGAAAGCCACTACTGGTTTTCCAGAGGCCTGAGCCTCAGCTGGAGTAAGCCCGAAGCCCTCCCACATGCTAGGATAGCAGAATATATCACAGATAGAATACAATAATGGTACTTCTGCCTCAGGTACATATCCAGTGAAAATTAATGAGTTCCGCATTTTTTTTGAAAGTACAAAATCTTGAACACTAATTCTATCGAACCTAGTCGCGCCTGCTATGATGAATTTTGCATTGGGAACTTTTTCTAATACAAGCGGTAAAGCTCTTAGTAAGAATTGGACCCCTTTATATGGGTCCATTCTCCCTAAGTACAAAATGTTTGGCGAATCATCTAGATTATATTTTGTTTTTAGAATCGATCCATCAGTATTAGGTTGAAATCTTTCAATATCAACTCCATTGTATATTACTGATATTTTTCTTTGATCAAATTTGTAAAATCTAGTAAGAACATCTTGAATATAATAACTGATTGCAATAACTCTATCAACTCCAGCACGAAGTGCCAAAATAGTTCCCAGTGTGTGATCAAACATCTTGAGCTTCTGTTTCGGATTGTACCAGCTCCTGATAGGAGCATATCCATGAAATGTGAAGACGTGTGGAATCTTCCTTAATGTGTGAACAAAATTGCCTGTGAAGACAGCTGGATGATACTGCGTGTGTACTATATCAAATTCTTTGATAAGCATGCTGCTTCTTACCATAAAACCAAAATGTCGGATGAATGGTAGACTTGACCCTTTGAATTCCACTTTTACTGTTTCTATCGGCGAGAGATCTTCCCAACATTCACGAGTGAAGATCTTTATTTCGATGCCTTTCTTCCTTAATCTTTTTGCTAGCTCCGTTATATGTACGACTTGGCCAGATCCTTTGTGCAAAGTCGTTCTGACCATTGCGACTCTCAATATTGATCCCATTCTTCATCATGGACTTTTACTGTAAGCAGAGAGTTGAAAGTCATTGCCAAATTACTCAAATTCCATTGTTGATCAGAGAGGGATGTTTTTAATCCCTCCAAATGATTCTTAGATTCTCCAAAATTTTATAGATAACTATCGATTCTAGAATATGCAAAAAAAGGTAGTGTTTCTTACACTATTCTCCTTTTAATACAAGTGAACGAATTTGCTCCACCGTCATTCCTTCAAGTCCAAGCTTCTTAACGGTTCTGCCTTCACTCCAATAGTCAGATTCTTGCAGTACACATCCAAGATGAATAATTGCATCTATAGTAGGAGTGGGAACATTCAATAGATCTCCTATAGACGACATTGGAACAAGACTCATGGGCACATCTTCGCTAATGTATCTGTGGATCAAAGTTTGTGGAGCCATAACGCCACGATAGCCCGGAGTCGCATGGATGGCATCGTAAAGAGTTTTTCCTGGAGAATCATATGCCAAATATAGCCATTGTCTTGCCGAATGTAGACGAATCCCAAGCGCCTGTCC
>JBAUBP010000288.1:0-3045 GCA_049676905.1 Bathyarchaeia archaeon | reverse complement strand
AGCCGAACAAATATGTGAAGGCTTATCAGAAGCCCACAGATTGGGAGTGGTTCACCGGGATCTCAAGCCTGGCAATATCATGATCGATAAACAAGGCAACGCTCGCATCATGGACTTTGGCATTGCCCGTTCTTTGAAGGCCAAGGGTATTACGCGTGCGGGTGCGATGATCGGGACGCCTGAGTACATATCGCCTGAACAGGTGGAGGGAAAAGAGGTCGATCATCGAGCTGATATTTATTCTCTAGGAGTGATCCTCTATGAGATGGTGACAGGGAGGGTGCCGTTTGAAGGAGAGACCGCATTAAGTGTTGCACATAAGCACAAGTATGAAGATCCTCTAGATCCGAGAAAGATCAATCCCCAAATTCCTGGCGAGTTGAGCCATTTGATACTGAGATGTTTGGAAAAGGAGAAGGATAATCGATATCAAAGTGTGGATGAGGTGCGGATAGAGCTTGATAACATCGAAAAAAGTATTCCCACAACAGAAAAAACAATCAAAAAGAAAAAGCCCCTTACATCAAAGGAAATAACAGTTACATTTGGGCTGAGGAAATTGCTGATTCCTGCTTCACTAATAATTGCCTTGGTTGTTGTAGTCCTTATCATATGGCATCCCTGGTCACAAAAAAGAAGTGGTTCCTATCTCCTCAGACAAACCTTCTGTTGCTGTTCTCTACTTTAAGAATAATACCGGAGACCCAAATTTAGATAATCTGAGGACTGCCCTCTCTGATTTGCTTATTTCTGACCTCTCCCAATCAAAATATTTAACAATCTTAAGCACGGATCGTCTTTTTGACGTACTTAGACAATTGAGTCTCACTGATACACAGGGTTTTTCCTCTGGAGATTTGAAAAAAGTCGCCGCACGTGGAAATGCGACGCATATCATACAGGGAAGTTACATCAAGCTGGGAGATACTTTTCGCATCGATATTGATCTAAAAAACATGGGAAACATGAAATCCTTGGGTTCAGATAGTGTTGAGGGACAGGGTGAGGAGAGCATTTTTTCAATGGTGGATGAATTGACGACGGGAATTAAAAAAAAACTTGAACTTTCCGAAGCAGAAATTGCTAATGATATAGATAGAACAGTTGGAGAAATTGTAACCAGTTCACCAGAGGCTCTCAAATATTTCATGAGAGCAACTGAATTTTCTAGAATAGGAGATTTTAGTCAATGTATTGAACCGTTAAAGCGAGCTATATCCATCGATCCCAAATTTGCTAGAGCTTATATATTTTTAGGATCAGCTTATTCCAACATGGGAAATTCGGCTGAGATGAATGAATATTATCAGAAAGCCTTTGAGCATAAAGTTCGCCTGTCTGAAATACAACGTCTACGTCTGGAGATATTGGTATTTAGTAAATCTGAGAAGACTTACGGTAATGCTTTTAAAGCTTATGACCAATTGTTAGAACTCTATCCCGATGAATGGAGAGTAAATGCGATTGGAATGATTTATAAGAATTTAGAAAATTGGGATAATTCTGTCGAATTATTTAATCGATGGATCCAACATAAAGATTATGATTCTTATATGTCAAATGTAAATCTTGCTGAAACATACATGGCAAAAGGCCTTTATGACAAGGCCAAAGAAATCCTTGATGTAAACAAAAGTAATTTTTCTGAAAACGCCTGGGTCAGGATCGTTTTGGCCATTAATTATCTTTCTCAAGGAGATTATAAAATGTCTCTTGCAGAGGCAGATAAGGCCTTTCTCCTTGATCCTTCTCTTTATTATTTGTTTTGGATAAAAGGGGATGTTTACCATTGCATGAATGATTTGACAAAAGCTGAGCAACAATATCTAAGATTGATGGAAACAAATATCCCTGCATCTCAGTTTTATGCACGAGATGGTATTGGAGCGTTGTATTTGTATCGAGGAATGGCTAGTGAATCCATGAGTCAGATTGAACTAGGAATCGAAAAAGCAGAAGAAATGAATGATGAAATATGGGAGCCGTGGTTCTTATCGTGCTTAGTATACACGCAATTGGCATTGGGAAATCCTGAAGAGGCATTAAGATTATCAGATAAATTATTGAGTATAGAAGTGGGAGGCCAAAGGCTGGATTTTAAGAGGCGTGCTTTATTTTTTAAAGGCCTCACTTATATCATGATGGAGTCATTAGAATTAGCTCAAAAATTGGCGGATGAGTACAGAATGATAATTCAAGATCAAATGAATCAAAAAGAGATGAGATTTTATCATTTCCTTATCGGGAAAATTGAACTCCAAAAGGAAAATTATTCTAATGCCATCGAATGTTTTGAGAGAGCTTTGTCCCTTTTACATTTTGAATTTTACCGATTCCCAACACTTGTAGCCAACGATCATGCTTTATTCATCGAATCTTTGGCCTTTGCACATTACAAAAACGGAGAATTAGATAAAGCTATTGAGGAGTATGGGCGAATTGCTACTCTTACCTTAGGAAGAATTCACTACGGCGATATCTACGTCAAAAGCTTCTACATGCTCGGCAAGATCTACGAAGAACAAGGTGACAACGCCAAGGCCATAGCACATTACGAGATATTCCTAGACCTGTGGAAGGATGCAGATCCGGGGATTGCTGAGGTGGAGGATGCGAGGGAGAGGCTGGCAAATTTAAGAGTTAATAATCCTTGAATTAGGTCCATGTCGTCACTCTAGATGAAATTCACATCAATGTTTCTATAAATAATTCATTCATAATGTGTCCACATCCGTATGATTTTGACTATCTTTTCGTTCTCCAGAACTTGATAGATCAATCTGTGTTGAATATTGATTCTGCGGGAATAAGCTCCGGAGAGATCACCAACGAGTTTTTCATAGGACGGGGATTTCCGAAGAAGATCTTCACGAAGGATCTCGATGAGTTTCTCTGCTTTGGGCTTCAATCCAGCTTCTGTCAATTTGCGCGCGTCTTTTTGGGCCTGTTTTGTAAACATGACTTTCCAGCTCACCAATCTATGTCCTCAGCGCACTCATCCACAGGTGTTTTAAGTCCCTTTCTTATGGATTCGCGCATTCCGGG
>JBAUBP010000287.1:0-1973 GCA_049676905.1 Bathyarchaeia archaeon | reverse complement strand
CCTATCATCTTCTTTGAATGATCCGTCTATTATATCGCCGTAGCTTTCATCTGTTCCGATTTGAATGTATCTTGTTTTCTTATCGCTGTTTCTTAGAATTTCGAGTATGTTTAAGACTCCTTCAGTGTTGCTTTTAAAAAAAGGCCAAGCATCTGCAATGCTTCTATCAACATGTGATTCAGCTGCAAAGTTAACGATCATGTCAACTTCTTCAATAGATTTCCTAACCAGTTCTTTATCGCAGATATCTCCCTTGATGAATCTGTAATTGTTTAGTGTTTCGAATTCTTTTAGGTTGATTGGATTTGCTCCATAGGATATTTTGTCAATATTTGTTATCTTGATATCCTGTTTCTTATCTAATAGATATCTTATGAAGTTGGTTCCGATGAAGCCTAATCCTCCAGTGATCAAATAATGCATGTTAGTCACTTGTTAGGAGTTGCAAGCCAATCCCAAGGTTTGTTGCATCGAGGGTCGTCTGTTCGATCGTTTATTTTTATTGGAGAGATATTTTTGTCATTCCAGAGTCTTCTAATTTCGTCTGGATTCTCTGGGTCATATAGCTTGTTTACAAAGTAGATCAAGATTGTCGGTTCGTTACCTATTGCTTTGAATCCATGCCAGTAATGTCCAGGAATTCTTACTACTTGGATGGAATTACCTGTTGAAATTATTTCATTAAGTTCCTTGTTTGCTTCATCGTATGCACATATTTTGGCTGATCCTTTGATTGTTGTGAAATAGTCTACTTGTCCTCTTTCATGTTTGTGCCAAGCTCTCACTATATCAGGATATGTGATCGACATATTTGTTTGAACTATTTTATCAGTAAACATTTCTTCCCATTTAGTGCTAAATATTTCTGTAAAGAATCCTCTTTCATCGGTAAAAGTTCTTAGAGGTTTAATCATTATTCCTTGAAGCAAAATTCATTTCATCCTTTAAGGTTCCTAAAGATTCATCCAAGTTCATAGATTTTATTGTTAGGGTTTTTTGAACTTTAGAGATATTAAGTGAGGAATCTTTTGGTCTTTTTGCTTTCCAATTCATATCTTCTGCTTTGGCTCTCTTAATCAAATTTTTATCAAGATTAAATTTTTCCGCTAATTTGATGGCAAATTCATATCGAGAAGCTTTTGATGCACCCGCCATGTGATATATACCGTTAAGTTTCTTCTCGCAAGCTTCAAGAATCATTTCAGCAAGATTTGTATTTAGGGTTGGGGATGCGAATTGATCTGTTACAATTTTTACTTCTCTTCTTCTCTTTAGACAATCGATCATCCATAGTGCAAAATTTATTTTTCCACTGGCTGGTTTGTCCCCGTAGATTACGCTTGTTCTAGCTATCAAATAATCTTGATTTATGTTTGTTACCGATTTTTCTCCAAGCAGTTTTGAATGGCCGTAGAAATTTATTGGGTTTGCCTGGTCAGTCTCTTTATAATCTCCTTTCAAGCCGTCGAAGACATAGTCTGTTGAGATGTATGCCATATATGATCTTAGTTGATTTGAAACCTCAGCTACTATTTTCGTGCTTTCTGCATTGATCTTCCTGGCTAAGTCCCTATCGGTTTCACAGAGGTCAACATCCGTCAGCGCTGCACAATGTATTACAATGTCTGGATTGATTCGGGTAATCGTTTTAGAAATGGAACTTTGACTATTCAAATTTAGGTATAATGGTTGACCAAATTTCGGTTTATTATTTAGATATCCGGAAAAAGTCTTGTAACCTGTATCCGTGGCTTTTTTAACTATTTTAGAGCCTAAAAGGCCGCTGGCGCCAGTTACAAGAATTCTCACTTGTATCACTTTTAAATTTAGAGCTATGTAGATTTCCTAGAATGTTGAGGTTCTTTCAATTCTGAGTATTTATCGTTGTGGGTAAAATAATTTTAAAGATTCTTAACGAGAACGACCACTAGTCGTAGGAAAAATTTGTTGGCTTCGCTGTGTTTGGTGTTCTC
>JBAUBP010000286.1:0-3078 GCA_049676905.1 Bathyarchaeia archaeon | reverse complement strand
CAACTATATCCTGTGGATTACCAGGTTTTGCGTAATAAGAATGGACAAAATACATATAGCTATTGTCTGACACGCCGTCGAGTATTAAGCTGGGTCTCTGAATCTCAATGGTATTCCAACCTATTTGAGGGAGTTTCACAGTCGTAGGCAGCTTCAAGATATCACCTTGTAGGATATTGAGCCCGTCAGTGAGTCCACCTTCAAAGCTTCTTGTAAAGAAGAGTTGAAGGCCTAGACATATTCCAAATAATGGTTTCCCATTATTAGCTTCTTGAATGATTGTCTCCTGAAGACTGTGAAGATTCTTTTTCGCCTCAGCGAAAGCACCGACGCCAGGTAGAACTATAGCATCTGATTTTTTTATCTCGTTAGCATTATTTAGAATCTTGACTTCGGCTCCTGCTTTTTCGAGGCCTTTCTTAATGCTGTGAAGATTTCCGACACCATAATTTATGACAGATATTGATGTCACTCTATAGTTCGCCTTTAGTACTAGGGATTGATCTAGAGATTCTAGAATCTAATGAGACTGCTTCCTTTAGAGCTAAAGCAAGTGCTTTAACTACTGCCTCAATTTTATGATGGTCATTATTTCCATATAGTGTTGCAAGATGTAAATTTGATTTGGATGTCTGTCCCAGAGAAATAAAAAAATGTTCTATGTCCTCCGTTGCCAAATCTTCGATCTGAGAAGATTGAATTTTTAAATCCAATTCTGTATGCGGCCGTCCTCCAAGATCCATAGCTGCTCTGGCAAGAGATTCATCCATAGGAACATGTGCTGTACCAAATCTTGTAATTCCTCGTTTATCTCCCAGAGCTTTATTTAACGCCTCTCCGATGGTAAGCGCTATATCTTCTGATAAATGGTGTTTCAAGTCACCAGTTGCATGTACTTCAAGATCGATGAGGGAATGTTTCGAAATCGTTGTTAGCATGTGATTTAAAAATCTGTTTCCAGTTTCTATATTTGATCTACCTTTACCATCTAAATCAAGTTTGACCGAAATTTTAACTTCGGCTGTTTCCCTAATTGCTTTTCCCTTTCTCAATTTTAATACTGCCTGATTTTATCAAAGATTGTTACTATTGAATTGACATCTTTAACTATTGCCTCGGCTCCAAGTTCCATGTATCTTTTTTGAATGGCAATTCTGGATGCTGAAGAAGATAGTGTACCAATGAAAATCAGATTTCTCCTACCGAGGTCTTTTGCATTTCTAATCATTAATGCATCAGATATTGTATCGCCAATATAGGCTACATTGTGATTTTTAGTTATAATTTTTTCGAGGAGACTTACGAAAGCTCTGGCATTTGGCTTGCCCGCGAATTGAATTGAATTAGATTGGCTCCAAGCTTTTATTTCATCATTAAAAATTAACGTCTCTCGATCGAAATATTCCAATAGACCAAGCTTTTTTAAAATGTATAACCCTTCATTTCTTGGTCTTTCAGAATATATCCCCAGAGGACCAAAGATCTCTCTGAGCTTTGCAAGTGTTTTTAGAGATGGAATAATAGTCTCTTTTTGTATTAGTCCATTTGGGAAATTGAATTTGGGCCGTCGATTTGTAAATTTGTAAAATAGATTGCTGCCAAGATAAATTTCGTCAAAAAGTCTTCTCAGCAAGTCTGATTTTTCTATATCATATGGGCAAAGCCTTCTTATAATTTCAAGTTGCTCTTTTTTGATATTAAAAAAAAGTTCGATCCCTTTCAATACAGGTAATTCTGGGTTTTGATGAAAAATATTTCTAAACTTGCTAATTCCAAATATTTCGTTATTTTTCATTTTTAATAAATATTTAATGTCTACTTCTTTTCGAAGATATGTTTCTCCATACCTTTTGATTTTCTTTGAAAAATTATCAAATTCTATTGGTAATTTTCCATCTAGTTCGAAAATAATTTTCTCAAATATTTTTGTATCTTTTAATTGTAATATCGTTAGACCGAGATAATATGCTATGAAAGCATGTGTCAGTTTCCAATCATTATTGAAAGCACCTGTATCCTTTGATTTTTGAATGTCGTCTTGATTAACAAGCTTTTTTTCTTTGCCTTGAAAACTAAGTAGATTTAAGAAATAGAAGTCAACTGAGTGAATTATTGTCTGCCTATACGATTCTTTATCGTTTACTAGTACTCCATCACAATCAAAAATGAGTTTTTCAACTTTTGATAAATGTGAAGTTGTAATGTCACTGCGCAAGGCTATGTTATGGCCAAAGTCCTCGTAATGGAATTCATTTTTCAAGATAGGATACGCCTTAGTTCTCGAAGAAATCTCTTATTTGAGGCGCGAGTACCTACGGTGACCCTTAAGCAGTTTTGAAGCATAGGAATTTTGCCTCTGTCTTTTATTAGTAAGCCTTTTCGTCTAAGCTCATTTTGGATTTGGGATGAGGGTTTTCCTGTAATGATTTTAAAGAGTACAAAATTAGCATCGGATGGGAAAACGGTCACTCCATCAATACTCTTAAGCTCTTGTATTAGCCAGTTCCTTTCTTTAATGACTGCTTTGAATTTTTTCTCAAAGTAAGCATGGTTTCTTAATGCCTCCACAACTAGATGTTGGGCTAAGGTACCTACATTGAATGGGTGGACTGTCTTTTTTATGGTATCTACTAATCCAGTTTCTCCTATCAAGTATCCAATTCTAATTCCTGCTAGTCCATATGCTTTTGAGAATGTTCTCAGGACAATGAGATTGTCATATTTGTTTGTTAGTTCTAAGATGGAATATTTTGCAAAGTTAACATAGGTCTCATCAATTACAACTATCGAATTACATTTCTCAATAATCTTGATAATATCATTTCTCTCGAATTGATTTCCCGTAGGGCTATTTGGAGAACATATGAAGATTAGTTTTGCATCTTGAGAAGCTCTTATCAGAGCCTCAATGTCGAGACTAAAATCAGTTTTGAGCATAACCTCAATTTTCTTGCCTTGACAGAGTTGTGTGTAATATGTATACATAAAGAAAGTCGGCTCAGCCACTAGTACTCCTGAGGTTTTATCAACAAAAGTTCTGACCAATCTATCTAAAACATCATCAAGGCCATTTCCTAC
>JBAUBP010000285.1:0-3133 GCA_049676905.1 Bathyarchaeia archaeon | reverse complement strand
TATTTCAGTTGATAATCTAGCTACAAAGAGACCAGAAGAAATAATTGAAGAAACAAAGAGTGTGATTAAAACAGCATCGCCAAATGGAGGCCACATATTATCATCGAGTAATTCATGGTATGGTGGCGGCAAACTCGAGAATTATCTTGCAATGGTTGAGACAGGAAGAAAATATGGGAAATACCCTATCACACTCTAGAAGGAATGGATGAGGTGCATTATCCTAACTTACTCTGCAGCCAACCATATTTGTGTAAAAAAGAATTTTTAACATTAAAATACGGTAGATAGTTCAGTTCGTAATAATTTCCGACCTTTTTCTTCACATGCTGCTTTGATTTTTGAGTCAAGATGTAAACTATTGAAGATATAACTAGAATTGTTGCTGTAGCTATTAAGAATAAACTAAGGTTGGTTCTTTCAAGAAGTTTATTGATCCGTGATTCTATTTGCGTTGTGAGATTTGTTTGGCTTTTCAAATGTATTAGTGCTTCTTCTTTTGCTCGTCTGGCGAGTTGGTATGCACTGTCGTCATCCAAGTATAATGGTTTTTTATTATAATTCATTGATACTGCATAACCTTTCAAGTGGAATGAAGCCCCATTCACTCCAAAAACAACTGGGACACTCCAACTTCTGAATTTATCAATAGATTTCTTCAAGGTGTTCTGTGCAACTGAAGGTTTCTCAATAGAACTTGGCATATTCTTAATTGTTTCATTTGCATCTTGGATCATAGTCCAAGTCATATTCACGTAGATCCTAAATGATGCTCTTTCTGCCAAAAACCATGAGTAATAAGCACATTTCTTAGCTTCGTCATAGGATTTTTTGTTTAGATAATCTTCAGCTTTTGAAGACCATAACTTTGATTCGTTGACATCATCATATGACATATTCCTAACCTCATCGGATATGTTTGACTGAAAATGATCAACCAGCATCTCAAAAGCGCTTGTAGAATCTTTAGCACTGTAAATAGCATAAAGAGTGAAACTCACATCTTCTTGAATAGAGATCGGGAGAGATGACGCCGTATATGAGAAAGATGATGATATTAAAAGTACCAAAATTGCTATGTTGAACATGCCAAATCCCTGTTTCTTCTACATTCTGTTTGTGAGTTATTCTCTATGATGCAATGTAAGGTGCCATGTATCTATTTGTTAAGTCGTATTACACAATAACTATTTCACCATATCAGGTTTAAAAATATCTTTACTTTTATTAAACAAATTTTATTCAAATCGTACCTTTATTTTTATGATAATCGTTCATTTGATTTGGATAAGTGAGAATAGTGATGAGATTCTTGAATGAATCATTGAAAACAGCGAAAAAGATGAAAGGACTCCTTTTACTTATTACAGTATTATACATTATCTCATATTTTATTGGATATATTTTAATTCGCATCCAAGTACCAGGCATATTGGGATTCATAGAGCCTATGCTTGAAGGAATTTCAACAAATCCTGTATACACTCCAATAATTAGTGCATTTGAAGATAGAAATCTTGCATTTGCGATTGTATATACGTTTATAGTGAATCTTTCTGCAGGCGCTTTTGCAACAACGACTCTCCCTGGAATTATTCCTCTCATAGGAGCAGCGATATCTGGGTTGGTAACAATATTCCGTGGTTTCATTATAGGAGCATTATTTACATATGCTGCCTCAATTGAAACCGAACCTCCAGTTGGAATTGAATGGATGATCGTAGCTTTAGGAACATTAATTCTTGAATTAGGCGCTTACGTTTTCTCGGCTACAGCTGGAATAAATTTGAGCCTTTCCAGCATATTTCCAAATCGATATTTTTCTGAAAGTCGTAAAATTGCTTTCAAAGAAGCATTGAAGGATGCAGGAAGATTGTATATCATTGTGGTAATTTTATTAGTACTCGGAGCGATATGGGAGATGACTGGGCTTTATCTGCTTATGCCATAAATTCTCCCTTGCCTCAAAAGAATTAAAATTTACTAGATCTTCAATCAAAAATAATTTTCTGAAACATGAAATATTGCTGAGATAAATAAAGTATGTAACATCTATGCTTCAGTCAAATCAAATCTTATATTGAAAACTTTCTAATCTATACAGAATCTGCATTTGATTTGACTTCGTGAGGATGACATAATTGCCTAGAAGAAGTGATCGTGATATTGTTTATTTCTCTGAAGCCATGATCAAAGACATAGATCAAATTATCAGATATTCTAAGTTATACTATAGTAGAGAAGCATTCATAACTAGTGCCGTTAAGGAGAAGATCGCCAGAATTCCCAAGAAATATTTTTCAGATATTTGATAGAAAAACTCAATTAGCATAACATCTCTCTAAATTTCATTAACTTGAATGCAAGCACCTGTCAAAGAAGATTCAATTATTGACGCTGTGATAATATTCTAGCTAGAGCTTTAACCATATTTTCTGATATAAGATCTTTCGATTTTCTCTTTAACGGCATCTGAGATAAACTTCTCAATTGCATCGAATACAAAATCTTCTCTATTACGATACAATCTGCTATTCTTGATCATATCATCTATTTCTTGAACCAAACATTCCGGTACATAAATTAATTCATGACTATCATCAAGCAACAATTATTCCTTGCCCAAATAATGGATTTATAAAAAGTGAAATTGCATTTCACAAATAAGGACTTCTACACTTTTGAATCATGAATGATACATCCATGTCTCATAGGTTGTTAATTGTAATTTGATACGCGGTAGGCCTTAAGCTCGCTCTCTCACATCACATCTCATCAAAACCATAATCTAAGGAAGACATAATTCACATAGATATTATCTTATATGTTCGATTTTAAATTAAAACTGCTGTTTAAACACTTAGGCTATAAAATAAAAAAATATTATTAATTAACAAAAATGTATGTAATTTCAAAAATATTTTTAAAATAAATGTTAGCTTCGATGTTTATTTAAATAAATATTTCAAGAACTGATCTGTTTTTTAATTTCTAAATACAATTTTGTAGGGATCCCATACCCTGTATACAGGATATTGATTGTCCAGATTATACACGTTAGAATTGATGCTACGTAAAGAACAGGGTTTGAAATAATTTTTGCCACTTCAAGTAATATTTCAGTGGTTTGTCC
>JBAUBP010000284.1:0-7426 GCA_049676905.1 Bathyarchaeia archaeon | reverse complement strand
CTGAACACCCAGAGAAATTGCGTGAAACTTTCAAAAAATGGGTTGGACAAGCTCAAGTAGGAGACTATGTAACTATTCAAGCCTACTTGCAGTATGATCAAGAGATTATTGAAACATTACAAAAGATTCGTTTGGAACTCACAAAACGTTTCAGATTGGCGACAACCTCAGGCTTTGGTCCAAGATTTTTACATTCTACTGGGCAGCTGCACAAGGGTGGTCCCAACACATGTCTCATTATTCAATTAGTCGATGAACCAGCCGAACAATTAGAGATCCCAGAAACCGAATATACCTTCAACTCATTGATACAAGCTCAAGCGTTAGGAGACTATAACGCATTGAAGCAACTTAACCGACGAGTTCTAAGAATAAACCTGAAAAAGGATCCGATAAGAGGGCTCTCACATATATTGGAATTGATATCCTAATAAAATCTTGAAAAAAATCACCGGTTAGCCACTCAATGAAAATCTAAAAGGTACACTATCTTTCATTAATTACGATTGAATAGATGAAATGAAATCTTAATGAAAATCTGATTCAGGTTACTATCGCGTCTCTCAATTCTCTCAGAGCTTTATCTATGTCATCACTTTTGAAAATGTACGATCCAGTGGCAAATACATTGGCACCTGCGCTGCTAGCAAATTTTACATTTTCTGGATCCATACAGCCATCAACTTCAATTGGAATATTTTCATCAAATTCTCTAACTTTTTTAATCTTATCGAGTGTATTTGAAAGAAATACTTCGCAATAGTGTCCGGGATCAGCGGTCATAACAAGAACTCCATCAATTTCCCTTATATGATCCAAAACGGTGTCAACTTGTGTTTCTGGTCTCATTGCCAAACTTACTTTGCTTCCCCGTTTCTTTACAAATTCTATAGATTCGCCCACATCTTCTAAAGTCTCAATATGAATAATAACAATATCCACTTTGTCGCCGTTTTCTCTAACCCAGTCCAGAGGATTTCTAACCATTAAATGTGCTTCATATTCAAAGCCGGTTGGAAGCTTGAAATCAAAATCTAATGAAGTATTTGGCACAAATTGGTCGTCCATCACATCAACCATTATCCTCTCTACTTTGCCTTTCACTTTGTCCAACATTGAATCTATTTGGGATTGTTCCTTAGCTATGATAGCAGGAACAATGATTGATCTCATGAAGGAAACGTAGCAAAATATCTCTGTAATAAACATGCACGTCAATCTAGAAGGTAAATCAAGCGTGTGCACAGTATCTGAAAAACCTTCTTGTAGAGTGCGCTAGCTAGCTTAACCGTGCGCGCACTGTCCCTATTCCTATTACCATGGCTAGTTTAGTAGTTACACGGCGGATTGTAGTGGTTAATCAGTAACTGTTCAATTCTTTTTCGATCATCTTGTGTTGATTTAGGCATTCTATAGAAGGCTACATACAACTTCTGAATTGAACCTGCATGCTTTTTCCAGCAATTGTATCTATTGTGAGTACGATAGAAACTCTTGTAGGAAAGTCTCTCGGATTCGCTAATATATAAGGCATGGTAGTTCTTTTCTTCTCCTGAAAGCATCATAATGACGTATACAGCCGCCATGTAGGGAGGTCCCCACTGAAGAAGAGGATGAGGCCCTTCAAACTCTATGTCTCCCAATTTGATAGGCACATCTGACTCCCCTTATGACTCTTAGGTATCTCAAACATAAGAAGTGAGGACTGCCAAGTTAGCATTGTGCACGCGGGCCGACGAGAGAAATATCTCCACTTAAGATCCTTGGACATCAAATTATCTTGGCTTAAAGCTTGATGAAAAATGAAACTAGAAAAATCAGTTCTGAAACAAAAGCGTGCGTGTATAAGTGAAAGGTACCAATGAATGAATTACTTTTAGCCTTTGCCCGTCAACGCTGTAGTGATTAGTCACTTACCTTTGAATTGTAGCAGCTGCTCAATGTCTTTTCCAATTGCGCACCCGTTAGCCTCTCTTAAAGGCTCAAGGTCATCCAATAGTAGTGAATGTTCTTTTCTGGAAGATGTTATCTCTATGAGTGTGGTCTTCCTCTTCTGCAGCATCATCATCTTCATTCTCTTCCATTTCTTCTTCATTTGTTTCTTCTATCATTTTTTTCTCTCATCACCTCCAGTTTCTCAAATTCAAGAGCCTTCGGCCGGGTGTCTCCAGGATCTATTAGCGCGCGCTAGTCGTGGTTTAGAGAGTGCTATGGGGGGGCACGCTAGAAATAGTTAACTATACCTGCTTATGTACAGCTTTTTTACGGATCGTTGAGAGCGATTGCTGAAACTTACTCGATTTGAGAAAAACCCCATCATTGCTTCTAGACAGGATCGAGATTGGGAAGTTAATGGGACATTCAACCCAGGTGTAACAATCGATGGAGGAGCAATTCATCTGCTATACCGTGCAGTAGACGCCAACCTGATATCGCGTTTAGGATATGCTCGAACACAGAACGGCATCGAAATAGATTTTCGTTCTTCGGATCCTGTTCTTTCGCCCTCGGATGAGTGGGAAGAATTTGGTTGTGAAGATCCTCGAATAACGAACTTCGACGGAACCTTCTACGTAACATATACCGCCTATTCGCGACGAGGTCCACGCATAGCGTTGACTTCAACGAAAGATTTCCTGAATTTTAAAAAGTACGGATTGGTTGGACCCGATCTCAACGACAAGGACTGCGTCATTTTCCCAGAGAGAATCAATGGAAGTGTGGCTATACTGCACCGGCTTGAATCAAAAGTGCAGATTGCTTATTTTAAGAGTTTTGAGGCGCTTGCTGATTCCCAGGAGTTTTGGAATGAATATGTAAAGGATTTCGATGACTATGAGATTATGAGAGCTAAGTTTCCTTGGGAAGCGAGGAAAGTTGGGGTTGGACCACCGCCCATTAAAACGGATCTTGGATGGCTAGTGATTTACCATGGTGTAAGCATCGAGAACATCTACCGAGTGGGGGCGGTCCTTCTTGATTTGGATGACCCATCGAAGGTCTTAGCGCGCACTAAGGATCCCATCCTTGAGCCGGAGACCGAATTCGAGAAGCACGGTATCGTCCCAAATGTGGTTTTCCCGGAAGGCGCCGTTATCCTTGACGAAAAACTTATGGTGTACTACGGTGGGGCTGATAAGGTCTGTTGCGTTGCCAGCGCATACTTCGACGAGTTCCTCGATGAATTGAAAAAATCGGCGTAATCATCAACAGAGTCAAAGTTGTTCTTGTGAAAAACTATTGACGAACGCTTCTGCGGCTAGAAGAAAAGCAAGGGTAGATTCCGCACCTTGGTTCTTGTTCAAGCCCTTTGGGTTTATGCCGTCGTAACACGCACCCGTTGAATCATCATAGACCTTAACGGATTTAGTATTGAGACCAAAGAACCATCCTAATGCCTGTCGCAACGCGTCTTCATATAGCTTAGATTGATTCAGTTTGTATGCAATGGTGGTGGCCTCGATAAACGCGCCAGGGTCGATAGGTTGTTGATCATAGAGAGCTTTAGTTCTTCCCTTAACATACCATCCATGATTTCCTATTGGTGCATGAATTTCACCGATAGTCTCAGTTTTTTTCAAGAATTGAAGTGTTACCTCAGCCACAGCGAGATATGTCTGTTCGCCTAGAGACTGATATGCAACAAGTAATGCTTGACACAGCCGTGCGTTATCATAGGTTAGAATGTTCTCGAACCATTCCCAATTCGAAGCCCGGTTATTGCTATACAATGCAACTAAGCTGTCTGCCATTAACTTGAGATTAGCCCTCAAATTTCTTTCCTCGGATTCGACTTTGAGTCGCTCATGGAGGCCTAAGCAGACATATGCTTTTGTTCGTGGTGATGTTGACATTCTAGCCCAAGGTAATGCACGATCAAAGATCAGGCGCGCTGATGCTTTCATTCCAGTTGAGATTGTGGAATTTATCACTGCGCCAGCCGCCCAGATCGCGCGACCCAAGTGATCATCGACCCCAGGTTTGTCAATGATCCTCTGCGAGTAATCCATTAAGTTGTGGAACCGGCCGTCATCCTCTTGCATCAAGAGCAGGAAACTGATCAGTTTACGCTGTAACTCAAAAATGCCTGAATTGAACTTTAGACGATCAGACTTTGCCGCAAACACTAGTGCTCGGGCGTTATCATCAACTGTGTACCCTTCTTTCCTGTCTGGAACTGAGAATTTTGCGTGCTCGAGGAGAGCGTTGTGATCCGTTAGAGCAAAGAGATGATCTAGTTTCACTGATCGCCGTAGTCTCACACATAGTTCCTCGAATCCGTGTTGTAGATCTGAAGATCCTTCCAATTTAATCAGCGACTCTCAACATATCACTTCTTTTCCACATTTGAATGCATTCGTCTCAAGTCCTCTTCGATAAGTGGATTCGAAGTTACCTTCAACGCACTCTGTCCAGATAAGCTCTGTGTACCCCAGATAGTATCATTGCGTGCGCGTTTAAATAAGCGCGATTTCTAATCACTTTTGTGAGTTGAGTAAATTAAACATATACTTGGACAATTTTCTCACTGTACCTGTCGAGACAAACATGAAAGCGCGTGCGCACACGCCGACAGCTTCCCCCCTCGACCCAATCTCCACCATAGTAGATTTAATGATAAAGGGAAATAGTGGAGCTATCGTCGTTTTAGAAGAAGAACGACCCGTTGGAATAATCACTGAAAAAGACGTGTTAGAGAGGGTCATTAAGGCTAAGAAAAATTTCGAGTTAACTCTAGTCAAGGATATAATGTCCAAACCTGTTGTTTCCATTAAAGATGAACAGCCAATAAAAGATGCCTTGAATATTATGCATAAACATAACATCAGAAGACTAATCATCACCAAAAACGGCGTCTATATTGGCCTAACTACGGAGAGGAGGCTACTTGAGGTTGCGCACGGCCTCTATTTGATGAAGAATTATAGTGTAATTAAAAGTGCACCCCACGAGGACGGCGGGAAAATAAGGGTCGCCTATGTGAGTACTTATCCACCACGTGAGTGTGGGATAGCAGTTTATACGAAGGAACTCGTTGATGCCATATCTATTCTTCGGGCGGTAAAACCACCGGCTATTGTTGCGATGAACGATAGGCACGGTCACTATAATTATTCGATTGAGGTGAAGTTCCAGATTGATCAAGGCGACATTGAATCCTACACAAAGGCTGCTAGCTACATCAACGAGTCTGACATCAACATTGTGAACCTTCAACATGAGTATGGCCTATTTGATGGAGTATGGGGTGAACACATCATTACCTTCTTGGAGAAACTGGAGAAGCCAGTTATCACCACACTCCACACTGTATTACAAGAGCCGGTAATGGATGCGAAAAGAGTCATGGAAGGAATCTTTCAACGCAGCGATTTTGTTGTCGTAATGGCGAGACTTGGCATAAAGATGCTGGAGGAACAATACGGAAGCTTGACAGATAAGATCCAATACATTCCTCACGGGTGTCCGAACGTCCCCTACCTTGAGACTGAGTTACACAAGAAAAGCTTAGGCTTGGAAGGCCGAGTTGTATTATCAACTTTTGGTTTGTTAAGTCGGGGAAAAGGAATAGAGTACGCTATAGAGGCTCTACCGCAACTGGTGAAAGAAGACTCCAGAATTATCTATCTGATCATTGGTGTGACGCATCCGGAGGTCAGAAAACAAGAAGGCGAAACGTATCGAGGGCATTTACATAGTTTAATTGAATCCTTTGGATTGGAGAAGAATGTCAGATTCGTAAACCGTTTTCTGACACGAAACGAGTTGATAAGATACCTCCAGGCTACAGATATCTATATCATCCCTTACCCTAACCGAGAACAGATTAGCAGTGGAACGCTCTCATACGCTCTTAGTACAGGGAAAGCCATAGTTACTACTCCATTCCTTCAGGCCGAAGAGGCATTATCTGAGGGCGTGGTCATGGGATCCAACTTCAAGGACCCCCATTCCATCACCGACTGCGTGACAACACTGCTGAAAAACAATGAGACCCTTGAAAGATATCGGACTAAGGCCTACGACTACAGCAGAAATATGATATGGCCAAATGTCGCCATGAAGTACGTTAACCTTGCCTACCATGCGCTTCAACCGTGAGATTTTTGATTGATACCTAAATAACACGTGCGTAGGTCTATATCAAAAAACAGAAATCTCATTAAGCGTGCGCGCGTTGGGTTTTGATTACTTTCAGGTTTCCGGCTTTGCCAACACTTACTTGCATTTCGCCTCTGAAGGTTTTTACCCGTCCATTCTTAATTTGGATTGTGTCACCAATTGAGACCATGTTTATTTGGGTGTTCCAGAGTGGCATCTTTATGGATCCAGTGTCATCAGAGATTGTTGAGGTTGATAGGCCGAGAGGATTATGGTCGAATCTGGAATAGACTGTTCTGGCGATTGGTTTCTTGACGACCTTGGCTTTTATATTGGCCCATTTGACTTTCGAATTTACGTCTTTGATTTTCATATCAATGAGTTTCAATTTGTCAATTTTTCTTACTAAACCAGTTTCGTTCCATGGAATCTTTTCAAGGTCGACATATGGTAGATGTTCTAAGGTTGCCTTTGTGAGACGTAGTTGTGTGATTACCTTTTGGTCTTGTGTTATGAGAAATGCGCCATCGTTCTCTGTCTTTTGACGGCATTGGATTGATATGCCCTTACAGGATGATTTCCCATGTGTCCATGCATCAAGAAATGATTTGAAAAATTTGTGTACTTCGAGGTTATATTTTTTTGAAATCCAAATTAAATACCATAGACGGGTCATTTCAGGCATAGATTGCCGTTGACCATTCGATCTCTTCCGTCCATCTTGCAATAGTCCTTTTCGTAATACTAGAAAGTTCTTCAACATCATTTACATCTTTCACTATTTTTCTTTGGAAATCCATGTTTTTACGGCTTCATTGACAGCTCTGGATAGGTCGCCTTTTCTCCCACCAAACTTCTCGACGGTTTTAAATCTGAGCTTTTTTTCGAGCTCATCTGAGAGCTCTACATTGATTCGACCCATTTCAATTACCAACATGATTTTTTTTGCACGATTCGTAAGTATCAGAAATTTTTTCAATAAGCAAAATGCTAGATTCCGGGATTACTTTTACTCTAATCATTTTCCATTAACCTTAAATTATGCTTATCCACATATAATGCTACTTACTTATCAACTTATAAGTTTATTATTTTAAGTTATTAAGCGCTAAAGATATGATCTGATGCGCGAGCTTAAACTTGGAAAGAGTGAAGATGAGAGAGATCATGCAGGAAAAGATCGAGAAGAACGCATTAGCGAGTGCGCGTCGTATGGCGATTGGCGTTTGCCCGAAATGTGGAAGCGAGAATACACACAGTTGTGAAACGCTTGAACATGTATCAACTAGCGACGACGAAAAAATTAGCAATTGTCAATTTGCCC
>JBAUBP010000283.1:0-2298 GCA_049676905.1 Bathyarchaeia archaeon | reverse complement strand
AGCTTATATAGTTTCTTATTTGCGAGCCTTAAGTTTAGGCGTGTAAACCATTGGAAAAGTACCGAGTCCAAGATGAAATGATATTCATTACTTGATCTGGTTTGTAATACTATAAATTTAGATTTTTTAAGAATTGCTTCTTGCAGAATATCACGGTTGACACTTGGATCTGCAAAAGCTACTAATTCATCAAAAGTAAAAACTCGCGGTGATGAAGCATAAATGTATAGTTCATTTAAAACCTTGATATTATCCATATCGACTATACAGGAGGTAGACCTAACTTCAATCTTTCAGTTTTGCGTCGTGTTCCCTTCTCAAGCTTCCCCCAGTTCAATGTTTCTGGAATAAGTCCAATCTCAGGCAAATATCTCCTGAGAATAATGACTTTTTCTAACCATTTTTGTTTAACTTTTAGATCCCGAGTTAGGTGATCATATACGCCATCCAATTGAAGACCTAGATTTTCTAAATCGTCCTTTAGTTTAAATATTTCATCTCCAACTTGCCATATTTGTCTGGCAGAAACATGTTTTCGGCTATTGCGGCATTTATTAATTTCATCGATGTGTGATGTCATGTCATTTATTGAGTTTTCATATATCTCTATAGCCTTTTGAATTAGATATTCAGGCTCTCTATCATTATTCAAGGCAGCTTCCATGGCAAGGAAGCCTTTATACTTTTTATCTGTCTGCTCAAAGGAAATAAAAGCTAGTTCTCTAGTTGTCATTTGTTCCCCCAGGCTGCCATCATCCTATCAATAAACATAAAATCTGGAGCCTCGCTTTCACTCCCAATAAATCGATGAATCACCCCTGCTATGGCAAAAAGACTATGAAGTCTTCGAGTCTTTGAATTTGAACTTGACTTTATATAAGAAGGGTGGCCACTATTGATGACAATATTAGTACCTTCAACCCAACCCAATTCAATACGATCTGGGGCATTACTAAATGCAATTTTTGGGCCCCGGGGTGCCTTACGACTAATAGCTTTGGCTCTTTCAGCTCCCTCTTTATCTTCAACGGTTGCTTGACCTACTTCATCTCCTTCATCTAATATGCCCGATCCTTCTCCTTTTTCCCCATTCCCCACTGGGAATGTCAAATCGACTCCAAATTTAGTCACAGCAGGAATTATTCCTTTATCATCCTTTTGTAGGACGTTTTTTCTGAGCCAGAAGCCAAAAAACTCGCTTAGCTCTGGAACGTCGCCAACAATCTTCTTAATTTCTCTTTCAAGTTCAATCGCCTCACCTGTACCAGTTATCTCTGAAGGTTCAATACCTAAGCTGGACAACCAATCTTTAAATTCCTGACGAATTGGATTATACAATTGTTCGAATTCTCTGCGTTTTCTTATGCGGATGAAATCTGTTTTAGATGTAGTTAAGTATTTTACAAATTCAGGAATTTCTACTACTCCCACAATTTGGGGACCATAGTTGCTTGGGAATTGATTAAATAGTTCTGCTTTAATGACCTTCCCATAAGTGCAAAGTAGAACACCACAAACATCAGAAGCAATTGGATATTCCGATTCAGCTAGACCGAAAACTCCATACCCAAATTCCTTTTTTCTTCTCTCTGGGAAAAATTCTTTAACCTTATCAAGGGAAAAGTCTTCTACTACTCGTCCAGGTTCAAGTGGTTCTTCATTAACAACAAACCGCAAATCATTTGAATATAATTTCATTCGATCATAAAGCTCTAAAAATTTTGTATCAAGAAGAGGTAAATAATGACGACGCAGAAGACTTATCATACCATCTGTCGTTTCATAAGTAGGGAACACATCATCTCTAAAATGGACCTCTACTCTAGTGCCGGGATCACTAAGATGTGTAGCTTTTATATCCTCCCAGATCAACTTTTTCTTTGACTCCATAAACCAATTTGAACCGATAGACAAGGTTTTACTGCAAGTCTCGGTGATGACTCTATCTGCAATATTAAAACTCACTTTTGCACCTAAACCTGCAAAGCCGATACCTGTTCCGCGTTTTTTAAGGCCCGCTGCAAAGTCATGATATTCAGCGAACTGGGATTTATTCATTCCTCTTCCATTATCTTGTATAACAAGTATTTTCCTTTGCGGATCATAACTAATCCAAATACGAGTAGATCCTGCGTCCAAAGAATTCGCGATTAATTCAACGACAACTACATCAGCGATGTCAAAAGGATACATTTCTGCTAAATCACGTATTAAGTTTTGAAAATTAACACTACTTTCATGGGCAGCCATTAATTATTCCCCCTTATAGGTGTAATATTACTGCGTCTAGGATATTTC
>JBAUBP010000282.1:0-5196 GCA_049676905.1 Bathyarchaeia archaeon | reverse complement strand
CGCTACCAGCATCAGTGTCAGTTTTAGATTCTTGTTCATATCATTATTCACCTGTTATTCTCCCTTTTTTCTTTTTTCCAAATTTTCTCCATAATCTCTTCAAAAACCGCATAATTTTCTTCCATTTGTGGAGACAAGAAGTATGTGATACCATACCTGTCTCCAGCTGTCATAATTATCTTATTCTTCTCTAAAATTTCCAAGTGATGCCTTATGGTTCTATAATCTTTTTTAAGTAAAGTTGCTAATTGGTTAGCATTTTGTGGAGTTTCCTTAAGCACTTGAATAATCTCTGCGCGAGTTACCCCACCTCTAGTGCCTGCAATCAACCATCCTAACACATATTTTGAAGGGTGAATGATAGCAGACATTGGCAACACTAAAAATATTTCAGTTGAGAATACTGTAGAATTAATAGACCAATAATAAAGATGTCTCTGCCAGTTCATTTTATTTTTGTAAGAGATATTAGCGCATATTCTGAATTTAAAAATATTCTCTCAATAACTTAATCCATTCTCATATCTAGGTAAGATTTGGGATAGATTTGGGTAAAATTATGATAAATTGTTTGATAGATCTTTGTCAAATCTTGAAAAATGGTATAATAATCTAAAGGAACTCAATAAGCCATGCAATGATGGAGGTGACTAAAACGAATAAAAACATTGGATTAATCTTGATATCGGTATTAGTCGTGTCAGCAATCTCTGGTGGTATTATCCTAACAACATATGCATCTGATGATAGAGGGATCGGACGTTTTAATCGAGGTGCATGCAATTTCGGCGACTTATCAGACGTACAACTAGAGGAAATAAAAGCTATGGTACAGGATATGCGTGAGAATGGTGCCAGCAAAGAAGAGATCAAGACTGCTGCGGAATCAAAGCTAACGGAATGGGGAATAGAAGCTCAAAAATTTGAGCAGCCACGACTGCCCCCGTGGTGGAGTGAACTAACTGATGAACAGAAAGAAGAAATCATAACTATTAAGGAAGAACTAATCGAAGCTGGTGCAAGCAGAGAAGAGATCAGAGATGCGTTCAAAATGAAGTTAGAGGAATGGAACATAGAGATTCGCAAGGAACCAATACCGACACCCCAATAAATCTTCAAAAAAATAAGAGACCATTAATACTTCTCTCCATCTCCTCTTTTTAGAGCTTATCGTAGCATGCGCCAAAGATTACTTGAATAAGAATTAAGAATCAAGTGAGCGCTATCCAAATTCAATTGATATTAGCTATTGTAAGATTAAGTATAGTATGTTCTATAGAATTTCAGCTATAGAAATCCCCGAGGGTCTTTTGCTTTTTCTTCTCTAGAAGATTAGATACTTTAATCCCGATTCTTCTTAATTTTTTTCCAGGATTTTCCTCAAAGAATTTTTGAAGTAAGTTTCTCACTGTAATTAGATTTTCATCAATTAGATTTGTTTGTTGAAGAGTTTCACTTCTGGAATGGGTTTTTAACTCTGTATCTATTGCAATTATCGAGATTGTTCGAAAGTCGACAACTTTTTTTTTGATTTTTTTCTGTATATCAATTGAAAGTTTTCTGATTTTCTCAAATATTATCTCTATATTATCTGTATCTTCACTCAGTGTTCCTATTCTGGATATTTGCTTTATTTCACCTTGTTTTACAGGTGATTCATCTATTCCTTTTGCCTTCTCTTGGAGAATTTTCGCTTTATTTTTCCCGAATATTCTTTCAAGAACATCAATGTTGTAATTAGCTAGATCACTTGCAGTTTGTATTCCAAGATCATTTAGAGATTTGGTTGTCCTGTCTCCTATACCATGAATCTTTGATACAGGAAGTTTCTCAAAAAAATCAATGACTTCAGCATCTGTGATAACGGTTAATCCGTTAGGTTTCATATTTCCAGAAGCCATTTTTGCAACTAGCTTGTTTGGACCGATACCTACAGAACATGTAAGACCCTCATGGCGTTTAATCTTCTCTTTAATCTTTTCAGCAATTTTCTGTGCTTCAATCCAATTTCCGAAGGTTCTGTTTGTAACATCAAGGTAAGCCTCATCAATGCTTACCTGTTCATTAGTATCAGCTTCTTCTTCAAGAAGTTCCATTATTCTATCTGAGACTAATCTGTAATGTTCCATATCGACAGGCAGAAAAATAACTTCTTTGTCTTTGGCAATACGCTTTGCGAATGATATCGGAATACCAGCTTTTATCCCCAGCTCACGAGCTTTATAATTTGATGTACTTACTGCTCCACTGTCTGAGGACCGTCCTGAATATACACAAATTACAACTGGTTTTCCTTTAATTTCTGTATTGCGAATTTCCTCTAAAGAAGCATAAAAAGAATCTAAATCAACATGAAGGACTATTCTTGTCATGAACCATTCTCAAAATATCTCTATGACATAGCTTTTAATTTCATAACCTAAAAAAAATTTTACCGAATCATGATGCAATTATGCTTTTGGCAAATTCTTTTCCAAAGTCATGACATTTCTGAATTTCTTCTTCAGTAGGAACATAATTTATTGTGAGTGCAGGTGAAGCGATCTTCATTCCTACTTTATTGAAAGTCTCTTCGATGGTTTTAACTGCTCCCCCAGCCCATCCATATGAACCGAAGGCGGCAGCAATCTTTCCAAGAGGTTTCAATCCTTTGATTTCTTCCAGTACTGGTGCGACCGTAGGTAAAATGTCGTTATTTATGGTTGATGATCCGATCAATATCCCCTTTGTTTCTAAAAGATCAGCCATAATATCACTGCGATCTGAGTGAGGTATGCGATAAATCTTAACTTCAACGTTCATACTTGAGATTCCTTCGACTATTGCCCTAGCCATTTTATCTGTGTTGCCCCACATTGTATCATAGACGACAAGGACTCTTTTCTCAGCTTCTCCTTTAGCCCAATGAAGATAGGATTCAATAATTTTCATTGGATTGCTACGCCAGATGATTCCGTGACTCGGAGCTATCATATTGATCTTAATATTTTGTTTCTGTATTTGTTCGATTTTTTTCAGAACCAGTGAACTGAGTGGCCATAAAATATTAGCATAGTATTTTGTAGCTTCTTCCATTAAGATCTTTTCATCTACCTCGTCATCAAATCGTTTTGATGAGGCCAAGTGCTGACCAAACGCATCATTTGGAAGCAGCAAAGCATCTCTTTGTATGTAAGTGAACATGCTGTCAGGCCAATGCAACATTGGGGCCTCTAGAAAAGTAAGAGTCCTTTTACCGAGATTTACTGTGTCACCTGTTTTCACTACTTGAAAGTCCCAGTCTCCAAAATAATGTTTGAACAAGCCTTTTTGACATCTGGCTGTTCCTACAACTTTGGCGTTTGGTGCAAGCTTAAGAATCTCTGAAATTGAACCTGAATGATCCGGCTCAACATGATTGGCAATTATATAGTCTATCTTATCAGGTTCAACTATCTCTCGAATCCTTCTTATCATCTCGTCTTTGAAGTTAGCGTAGACACTATCTATAAGAGCGATTTTTTCATCAACGATCAAATAGGAGTTATATGTTGTTCCACGATGTGTCGAATATGAAAAGCCATGAAAGTTCCTTATGTTCCAGTCAATAGCTCCCACCCAATAAATATTATCTAAAAGCTTTACCGGAGACATTGACATCACCTTACCACATGGAAAAGGTAATGGGTATTCATAAACTCTTTTCTAATTTGGATCATGCAAGACTATTTCTGAGTTATTTTATTTTACATGTTTATTGTGAGTTGAATTGATTTTTCTATTTATTAGCTAGATATCCAAGTAATTTTTTTTCTATCTGCTTTTTCTTTATTCTCTTCAAGAATAGGTTAATCGCATTTTCCCTCAAGATCTTCTTGGCCAAAGATTTTGCATGTTCTAATTTTAGATCGCCATTTTCAACTTTTTGAATTAGTACTTTAGAAACGTTTTCTCTTGCAATAATTGAATGGCCATAACTTCCCTCAACAAAGACATAATCCCCTCCAAAACCAAGTATTTTGTTAGATGGTACTGTATCGATCCATTCAGAAAGTGCTCCTCTAGCAACATAAGGTGAAATTAGATGAAGCCACGCAAGATCAAGATAGACATTCGGAAAGGTCTTTGCAAGTGCAGAAGATTCTCCGATAAAAGGATAGCCACCATGGAATAAATCAAATTTCACATTTCTGTATTGGGTAAATAGATTTGTCAGATTCAAGGGATTAGTATTTGAGAGAAGATTTTCATTTCCTTCATGGAATCCTGTGTGTATCTGCATTGGTACTGAATGTTGTCCGGCGAGTTGTATGACTTTATGAGTCATGAAATCATGTAATGGCTTTGCGTCTTGAAGTGATATTCCTTCAGGTACTGTTATTCTAACACCATCTGCATCTGTCCTACGAAATGTCTCTTGAGAGAATATCTCGTTAAAGATTTTCTCCGCTTCGTGGAAAGTTGCTTTTTCGAATTTGATTGAACGTCGATATCCAAGCCATAGTTTCACAGCAGCAATATCATTTGAAATTTCTTGAAATTCAAGTTCCAAATTCTTTACAAGATCTCTAAGCGTATGTATGGTTGTATTCCTACGATTTGCTATGCCTTCAATATCATATCGGTCTTGAAGAAGTATGAAATCTTCGAATCTATGGACTGGAATAAAAAACGCTCTATCCACATCGAGTAATTTTTTTACAGAAGGATTGTTCCAGATTGCGTAGCTTCTTGGTTTCAGAAGCGTATCTTGGAGGGAGAGGTCGATTCTTGATTTATCTTTAAGAACCCACTTGTATAATCCTATCTTATTCCTTTCCTTCATTTTCTTACTTATCTGTTTGTATGTTTTCTCATTAATTTCATCTCCATATAGATCTTTGGCTGCAATGTTTAGAACTCTCGCATATGACGTATTCTTGATCTCTTCCCAATAGGGCGAGAAAATCTGCCAACGTTTCTCCAATGACTTAGCAGGATTAAGGATCATCTGATAATCTTTGTAGGATAGCCCAGAAGATATCAGGTCTGATGAAGCATATTGGAGGAAGAAAACAGATAAGACATCTACATCCAAGTTAATTCTATTATTTTCTCTCTGCAAATGCTCATGTGTATCGATTAACTTCGTTTGTTCAACAACTTTTCGTATTTCTTGTGATTCTTTGCTATTTACACTCAATTATTTTGGCAACTCCATTGATCATCGTGTGCCAA
>JBAUBP010000281.1:0-7416 GCA_049676905.1 Bathyarchaeia archaeon | reverse complement strand
CGTTTAAGAAATGTTGCGGCGAAGATATCGATGACAGGAGAATCTAATCCTGAAATTGAGTCATTAGCTACAGATTGTGCTGATGTTCTATCCTTAGAACGAATGCCGATTGTGAATGTATCAAATGTTGGACAATCAACTGCAATGACGACTGGGACTGAATTGGATGCGGCGATAATTATCGATAGTTCGATTGTTCCTCTATTATCAGATAAGGAGTTGAAGGCGTTGATTGGTCACGAGATGGGCCATATAAAAAGTCATCATCTAAAATATCACGCAGTAGCAGAGCAATTAGAGCGAGGAATAGCGTTCTCAGGGTCAATAATTGGTATGAATCTCATCTCGATGCCAGTGCGTATGGCCTTGATGTCATGGCATAGAGAATCAGAGATTAGCGCGGATAGAGCAAGTTTGTTGGCTGCAGGTGAATTGTCTTCAGCAATGTCTATGTTTGTAAAAATTTTAGGGAAAAGTGGACAAAGGATAGATTCTGACTCGACATTTTCTTCGATATTTGAAGTAATGCAAACTCATCCTAATCACTCAAAGAGAATCAAGGCTTTGCAAAAATTTTCAATTTCTGAGCATTACAATGAGATCAAGAAGAAACTTGAACGAAGAAAAATTTTCCAAAAAGCATTCATCGAAATTTGCAAATTTTGTGGATCTTCTAAACAAATTGAAGACACATTCTGCCCAAGTTGTGGAAAATCTTTAATTTAATGTGAAATTGAATTTTCCTGAGAATCATTCTTCAGATCTTTTATTACTATCAATCCAAGAAAATTTACGTTGCAGGGTCTTGGAATAATAAAGCTTCCAGTCATAATCGATTTTGTTTCCCCAGGATCTGAATACTCTAGGGTCGATGTAGCTTTTTAATGATGTTTGAAGATTATAATCGCAAGTAGCTTTCGCACGGTCTATATCCAATTTAGTCTTTGCGATTGATTGAAGAGTTTTACTTGTTTTCTTCTTAGCTTTCTTCAGTTTATGAAGTCTCTCTTTCTTTTTTTCTAAAGATTTATTCCAAGTTTTAGGGAGTTTTCTTTTATGATTACAAATGATTGCTGCCTGAAGATTAGCTAAAGCAGCAACATTTTTCTTCTCATATTCTGTATCGGATTTCTTTACTTTATGTTCCATCAGATATTCATTGACTGTTTTTGTGGCACGATATGTTCGAAAGACTTTCGCTGTTAAATATGGTACTGCTTCGCCGAGAAATTGACTTACTACATCTGAACGTATGCCATTGAAAAGTGCTGAACTTGATTCATTAATGAATTCTTTGAGGTTTTCGATAACAGGGGTTGGCAATCGAACTTGTTTGTGCCATCTAACAGAGTCTTTACCTAGAAAGTCAAAAGTGACAAGACAGTTTTCACCAAACTTGATGTGGCTAGGTCTAAGTGTAGTGGCTCCAACTGTATCTGCTTCATCTTTATCTTTCTCATCTCCGACACGTAGACTTAGACTATCAATTAAGTAGCATACGGTGGCAATTTTACGTCTTTTCAGATTTGTAGAGATGAGGTTTGAAGAGATGTGCTCACGAACGAGTTCAATGGTTTTTTGTAGGTCTTTTGCATGATCGAATTTTTCTTTTTCTCTTTGTTGTTTGACAGATGAAGTATCTGCGAGCCATATGTATTTCTCTTTATTGTTTAGTTTGTCATCCCATTTTGCTATCCACATAAATTTTGGTTCCCAAACTATGTTTTTCCATTGACCAGGGGGTCTAGCGGCATCTGGTGAAAGGTTAAGTGTTATATCACCTATTTTGGGGCCTTCTTTCCACTTCCCTCTCATAGGATGTTTACCTCGTCCCATGAATATGGAAGATGGTTCGGCTGCATAGTTGCCGATTTCGACTCGCTCTCCATCAACGATGGCGAAACCATACTTCTCTTTGTTTGCTTCTCTGATGACTTTTCTTGCTTCAGCTGTTTTCTTTTTTTCCTCTTTACTAAGATTGAGTTTCAATTCTCTTTCATGTTCAACACTGGTAGTTACTTCAGAAAAATCGATATCTTCAAAATTTAAAGATTCATTTATTCCGAGTTTCTTCAAGAAATCTCTTAGGAAATTCTTGACAAATATTTTGTCTTCTATATACTCTGTACCAAACTTTTTAGCAAAAGCTACAGCCATTTCTTCTTGTTCCGAGTCTAACTTTATCACTGTTCCTTTTATTGATATATGCAAACCTTTGGCAACATAGGCCGCAGGAATCATAACGCCATTATGAGAAAGATGTTTCATTTTTGAACCTTTGACTTTGTATTTGAAGAGTTTAATTCAAAAATTGTAAATTAGACTTAAATTTGTTGCATGTATTCTTAGAGATATTAATCCAATTGGGATATCGCTTTTTCTTCAAATTCGATTAAAAGCCCGCATATACAGAAAAATATAAATGTTTTTGGGATTGAGATAAAGATCTTGGTTAAGAACCTTGGAGGCTTATATTCAAATTAATACTCAAGCAGGAAAGCTTTGGGATGTTGCCAGAGAAGCTTTGAAATAGCCTGGAGTGAAGATGGCACACGCAGTTACAGGCCAATTTGATGTTATAGCCTATGCGAAGTTAGAAACTGTTAGTGATCTCGAGAAAATCATTAGTATTGTCCAGTTCATAGATGGAGTTGTAAGAACTCAAACATCAATAGTAATTCCGCCTAGATTATCTAATTAACCGATAATGTTTTTAGTAGATTACCTGATTCGATAATCCTTCCCTCTTTCTTCAGTTCGTCTAAATATAGATGCAGAGTTCTGGCAGAATCACATGCCTTATCTGAATTAGTCCAATTTCCAGATCCATCCACAAGAATATCTTCTAGTTCTTTGGTCTTCATGCATTTGGATTCTTTTATTTTGTTAATAATGATCTCTTTTGTCGTTGGTAATTTGCATGCTTGAAATATTGCGTCTTTAAAGAGATCAGCTGCTTCCTGCATTAAAGGACAGAGAGGGTCCATTTCCGCCATGCAACAATTCTCGTTCTCGTCATTTTGATGTTCTACATAGATTTTTCTAAGTAGGATTTCTTTATTTTTACATGAGAGGCCAATAAGCTTCTTTGCTACACTGGCAGCGGTGCCTCCGGGGCTATCTCTTATTACTACTAAATTTTGTATAGTTTGATTTTTGTCGTCCAACTTTGCTTCTAACTTTGGTCTGCCAAAACTTTGAGCGAATTCATTGATGAATTCGTTTTTGCTTTTATCGAGAATACAAAAAGGTTCAGGGAATTCAACATCAATTTTTTTTGTATTTAGTTCATCTTGAATTGTTTTTTTTGCTTCGGGTGCCATGTCCCTGTCATCTATAGGATAAAGTACGGCTTTGGCTCCCAAAATCTCTGCAATGGGAGGGATCAAATCGCCTAATTGAGAATGAATTCCTAACACCAGTAGGAGATCGCATTTTACTATGGGGAAGTTTTGTGGGATGTATTTTTGGGGGTCTTCCCAAATTTTTGACCAGATGTCTGTTTCTGATTCATGTTCTTTTTTGATTATCTCAGGGGTTAATTCATACACATTTGTAATCTTATCTGCAAATCCTCTTAGGGCAAGATTGTTTATTATTTGCTCACCAAATGGGCCGCGGTAGATAACATAAATTCTCAAAAGTGATACCTGCTACATGGACCTCAATTGATAATTTGGATTTAACTTGATTAATGATTTTACCTATCAAGTATAGTCTATTCTTGTTTTTCCTTAGATAAGGATTTGAGGACGGCTGCCATCGCGATGTTTGCAGCAATATGAATCAATGGTTTTTTTTTGCCAATTGAACTACTTGATCTTGATGCTAGACATGGAAATATTTGAATGAGAAGACCAGCTCGCTTATCTGCTTGATTTTTCTTCAGACCTAAGATACCTTCAGACATGTAATGAGCAGATCCACAAGGTGATCCCCGCAGTATTCTAACTTCCTTTATTGTATCATTTCTAAGTTCAATTTGTAATTCAGGTCGGCCAAATTGTCCAGCGAACTCATCAATTAGCGATAAGCCTGTGTTTGGATCCATAGAGCAAAATGGCCTTGGAAATGCGTATTGTACATTAAGTTCTTTCAACTCTTTTGAGATTTGGGTTATTACACCTTGAGGCAGCCACAAAGGATTATCAACGGGTGCAATGACTGCTTTTGCTCCTGTTAATATAACAAGATCAGGTAAAATTGTTGCAAGGGCAGGACTTTCACCTAAAGAAATAATTACGTCACAGTTAACGATATTTTTTGGAAAAAAGGATTCTGGATTTTCAATTATCTTAGGCATATCTTTTGAGAATTGATATACTGTGATTTTCCAATTCGATGGTGAGTTTTTCTTCAGATTTTCTGCTATTCGATTACCATAGGATCCTTGAATAAGTATATTGATTGAAATGCCTGAATTTAACTTCAATTTTGGATCACGGAAGAATTTCGGTTAGAGATTGGCTAAAATAAATAGCAATATTGTGCTCACATTATGTTCTAGAGGTGACTTTTCTCAAGATATTTTTTCAGTTCAATTACTGCGTGAACTGCAGCAGAATCAGGTGAGAAATCGATAGGAGCCATACGCATGTTATCCGCTTTTATGATTGAATTGTCTAATGGTGCAGCGCTAATAAGATCTATTCCCATATCGTCAAAGTTCTTTTGAATATAGTCCTTATCGTCGGGATTGTTAATTTTGTTTCCGAATCCTAGGATATTTTGAATTTTTAGGTCTGATGCCAGTTTTGATATTTTCTTTGCTGTCTCAATTGACTGTCCTCCTGGTTCGACGACACATATCAGAACGTCGAAGCCTTTTACAGTTGCTCGTCCAAGATGTTCAAGTCCAGCTTCCATGTCGGCTATAACCAACTCCTTACGTTGGAGTGTTATGTGCCGGATCAATGCACTGATTAATGAATTTGCATTGCACATGCATCCTGAACCTCCTGATCTGACAGTTCCCATTATGAGAAGAATTACATTATCGGGTCCAGTAACACCAAAATTTTCTGCAATATCATTTACAGACGGATTTAGATTAATTATAGGTCCTGAACCTACTCTATCTTCAATCAAATTTTTATTCTCGCTGATTGGAATAACATCAGAAGTTCTTTTGGAAGGTATTCCTAATGCGTATGCGAGATTCATTGCTGGATCTGCATCGACAGCTATTACTTTGTAACCGTCACGTGCCAGTAGACGTGAGAGAGTGCCTGCGACAAATGTCTTGCCGACTCCTCCTTTTCCTGCAATTGCAATTTTCATTATTAATTCATCGAAAAGGATTTTTGATGTTTATATCGCATTATTCGTTTGCTTAGTTTTTCTCTATTGGCCATTTATCTTTAAGGAATGCCGCTATCCCTGAGGAGTCTAAAGGTCCAACTAGGACATCCCATCCGGTTGCTTCTTCAATTTCTCCACTGATTCTCGATGCTCTTCCAGGTATTACCAATTTTTTATGTTTGACTTTTTCTGATATTCCTGTGTTATCTATTGCTTCCTTAACTTTGTCAGCTGTCAATTTTCGTCCAGCGACAGAGCTTTCAACTGAATTTCCTTCACTATCAATTACTATTAAATGTGAATCAATTTTTTCTATATCTGAAGCTACTGTGTAGTATGTTAGCGCGAAATTAGTTGTCATCATAACTGGTGAGTTTTCATTTGGTTTTCCAAAACTCTTTAGACCGGCCTCAACAGCCACTGGTTTCCTAGGATCTGTATACAGGTTGTTACGGAGAATGAGAGTTGGTAACAATACCCAACCATCAAGGCTATGCATTATCAGTATATCTGCGTATCTTGTAATCAGCATTGAAGCAAGACAAGTTTCTTTCCATTTCATTGTTTCTTCAGGATCGTCATTTGTGGTCCATACAGATATTGGAGTTCCTAATAGTGGGAAACCTGATAGTTCATCATTTTCTTTGCAGGAAAGTCTTCGAAGCATTGTAAAGTTATCTACTGTCTTATGTAGTGCTTTTTCTGAAATTGTTCCAGGATCAAGGACAAGATCTTCCACTCCATATTCTATTAACGTCTTAGTAAGTGAACGGAGAAGTGTAAGATCATTTGGGGCAGATACGGTCAAAGGAGAATCATAATCAAGCGCGAGATCAGCCATCTTTGACCAATTTTCTTTTGTAGCAGCATAAATCAAAGGTCTCCTCCCGATAGCTTTCTCTAAACCTGCCTTTAAGACATCTGGATTATGAGAACATAGTATGAGAGGCGTGTTTGTATTTTCAATAACACTACTGATTGTTTCAGCAAATTTGTCTGGTTGATTTGTAACAGATCTTACTGCTATAAGATCGAGTTTCAGTTTTCGTCCAATATAATTGTAAATAAAATCTTGTATCAATTTAGATCTTTGAATCAAATCTTGTTTTTTCATATCATCTGTGACATCGATGGCTATCGCTGTTGGATTATAATATGTGAACTCATGGCGGTACATCACAAATTCTCCGCCAATATTCAATATTGAACTATCACTACCGATCTTAACTGTCTTAACCGGAGGCTTTAGCATATCCCAGAGTGTCTGAAAGTTGTTCTTGTATTTCTCTTCTAATAAGGGAGTACATTTCTCAAGTTCTAGTTCTCGATTGACTACCCTTGTTGAGAAGGCCATACAATTCTCTTCACCACATATCTTACAGTTGGTTCTTGGAAGAAGATTGTAGATGTCGAGTGGACTTATCTCTTTGATTCCGGCCTTTTTATTCTCATTTTTCGACATAATGAATCTCTACCTTACTAGAATTTATTGGGCATTCATTGAAATCCAGTTTCCATAATTATCAGTATCAAAGGTTTCAGTCGTGTTTGTCAAGTTTTCTATGGTTTCTCTTACTGTTTTAACTGCGGAAGGGTGCATCATCATAAAATAATTTACGCCTGCAAGCATAAGAGTAAGTGCAGTAACAGTTTCCCAAATTGGACCTCGTAACTCTCTTGGCCCCCACTCTGGAGGCATCTTCATCCAAGCTTCTCTTGCAGCCCAGGCATTGGTTGTACCGGAAGAGAGGGGATTTTGCAATTGGTCATCACCCATAAGACCTGCTATTCGAGCGCGTTCCATTACAGTAAATGCATAATCTAATCCATATCCCAATGCGGCCGTTGTTGTGTCAATGACAATTCTGTCTCTCGGCAGTAATGCAAAAAGTTTGCGATTTAGTTCTTTAGCATCTTCAAGATTCATTGATGTGAATGCGATGACTATGTGACCATATTTTTTTACAATTTCTGCAATCTTTTCAACATTCATGTCTAATGTAACAGAATTAATGAGTATTCTTTCTCCTTGAGCAACTTCTGCAACTTTTTCAAAAACCTTTAGATCTTTCTCTGGAGCTCCACAACCCCCAACAGCCAAAGGAACATCTACTG
>JBAUBP010000280.1:0-1534 GCA_049676905.1 Bathyarchaeia archaeon | reverse complement strand
ATCGAATATGATCTTGTCTTGCATCAATGGAAATCCAAAAAAACCTTTAGCTTTTATTGCGTTATGGAAACGTACAAATTCTTTTTACCTCGCACAACCCAATGAGATTTCGAAATCCAGTCAAGCTGTAACCGAAGTTTTTGATAACGCACGACAGCTGGGGGTACTAACTTTCGGGCGATTTGAATGTCGTTGGTCTTCTCAATGGAATTATTTTACTTTCTGGTTAGCGCCGAACTTTGAGGTACTTGAAAGTGTTTTCGAAGATCTGGAAAGGGTAGGGGATTTTTACTATGCAGATCCAAAACATGGAATCGGATTGCTCAATCCTGAAATAAAAACTTATTTACCAAAGGGGTTTTAATCAATGAACGGAAACTCAGAATCGAGACCTTTAGGTTGGATAAAATTTTGGAAACCTAAAGACGATTGGTATGGACTAAATGCAGAAGCAAGAAAGAATTATTATGATAAATACAAAGAATTAGTGGACAGAATAGAAGGAAAAGGCGCCATACTCATAGGCACTTATCGTTGTCGAGGCCAATCAAGATGGGAACGATTTGAATTTTGGGAATTTCCTAGCATTGACTTACTTATCGCTTTTTCAAATGAACTGGAATCAATCAACCATTATTTATATTTTGAGGAAAATGCTAAAGTAGGGCGCAAATATAAACGATTGTATAATCCAAATACGTGGGTTACCTAAAAATGGAGCTAAGATTAATGAATAAACCTCTTGTTGTTAGCGATAATGATATTGTTTCCCAATGTCGATCCGTAAACAAGCCTGGTGAATATGCCATTCTTCCCCAAAACAATAGATGTTCTAGTTTTTTACCCCATTGGGAAAATACTTATGCGGATGTATTGACTTCTCCAGAACGTGGTGCAAATTTTGTTCAAATGGAATTGGTAATTGAGCCAGGTGGTGGATCAACTCAATTTGTTAACTCTGGATTGGAACATTTTCTATATGTGGTTTACGGAAATAATCTTCTAACCTTCAGCGATCGCAAAACACATATTTTTGATCAGTCATCATACGTGTGGTTGCCTCCAAATGAAGCTTTTTCATTGAAAAATATTGGAGACAGTAACAGCAGAATCATTTGGTTAAGAAAACGTTACATTCGTGTGGATGGGTTTAGCATTCCAGAACGAGTTATGGGAATTGTCGATGATCTTCCATTTCGGACGATGGATACACACCTTGAAAGACTACTAATCCCATACGATCTAAATAAGGCATTCGATCTTTCTCTTAAGATCTTATACTTTGAACCAGGCAATTACTTCAGTTTTGTAGAATCCCATGTTCAAGAGCACGGATTGGTGATGCTAGAAGGTACTGCACTTTATTATATTAATGGGAATTTTCATGAAGTTGAAGCCGGCGACTTTATATATATGTCTCCTTGGTGTCTTCAATTTATGTATGCAACGGGTTGGAAACGAAGTTCCTATCTTCTATATAAAGACTTCAATAGAGATTATATTTCTGGATTGTAGTTGGCCTATAGTTCCTATC
>JBAUBP010000279.1:0-2784 GCA_049676905.1 Bathyarchaeia archaeon | reverse complement strand
AAAAAAGCAGTAGTTTTTACGATATTACCAAAAGACCCACCTTCACTTTCAAGTATTTTTCTAATATTTTCAAAGATTATTCTCATCTGTTTACTAAATTCTATCGGGATTTCTCCAGTATCAGGATCTATTCCAACCTGACCAGCAATAAAAACAAAGTCTCCAGCCTTTGTAAAATTAGAATAGGAAGCCCGAGGTTTCGTAATACCATTGATCCAACCTATTCTCTTAATCGAATCCATGTATTATGATAGATACAGAATCAGACTTATTATTTCTCATATGAATCAAGTTTTAAGCACAGAATAGACTCTATGAAGAGTGGAGCTAGGCTTTCTATGAGAAAAATGAAAAGTTGGAAATTAGGGAGCAGAATTTTCAGGATCTTCGCCTGGCTTCTACCTTACTCACCATTGAGAGTATTTTTTCATAAGCTATGTGGAGTTAGAATAGGTCAAGGTGCATATGTGGGCAACTTTGTATTGATGGATGGCCAATATCCTGAATACATTATTATTGAAGATGAGACTTCAATTGCACCATTTACAATGATTCTGGCGCATTCTGGTGCTAGCCCCTTTCATCAGAGGTTCAATCTTTATCATAAAGGACCACAAAGGGTTCACATCAAGAAGGGCGCATGGATAGCTGCTGGCGCCATAATACTACCAAACGTTGTCATAGGTGAAGGAGCTATTGTGGCAGCCGGATCAGTTGTAACATCCGATGTTCCAGACTATGCAGTTGTTGCAGGAATACCAGCCAAACAAATAAAGGAAGTGCCCACTAAAAGTGAACCCAAGTAATCTGCTTGGTTGGCTTAAACATCTTATCTTCACTAGAGGTGTGTATATCAGCTATATACAAATGTTGAGAATGTACAACTACCATCGAACTCCCTTCGAAATTATTCTACAGAATATGTTCAATATCCTAGAAAAATATGAAGCCAAATTCACATTCAGCATAGTAGCGTCAATAGCAAAACAAGAACTGATAGAAACTATCTTGAAGAGCGGACATGAGATCGCGTCTCACAGCCTCTATCACGTCAAACATAAGGGCCTTCCTTTCGAAACCCAGCTTCGTTATATCAGCAAATCTCTTGAGCTTCTCAGTAACTATGGAGCAAATATCAAAGGTTTCAGAGCTCCCTACAATTCATATGATGCTAATACTTTCAGATGTTTGAATAAATTGAATCTTTCTTATGATGCTGGAGTGCGTAGAGAAGAAAGTTATCGAAAAGTATTGCAACCTTTTCATCTAATGATAGATGATGTTGAGTCAAGATTTATCTCATTTCCCGTCTTTAATATTAGTGATGAATCACTTGATGAATTACCACAACAAATTGTCCTCGAAAAATTTCTTGAACATATTAACAACTTACCTGAAAACGGTTTAAGTGTACTTCAACTTCATCCTATAAGAATTGGTCAAAAGAAATATCTATCATTTCTTGACAAACTTGTGTCACATATTACAACAATCGGATATGAAGTGCCCACACTTACTGAAGTGGTAAATAAAAAATGCACTATGCCTGCCATATGTCTCACTGGTGACATCGATTGCTTGTCTTTCAATGATTATCTTAAGAGGATATGACAAATGATGACTCTAGAAAAAACAAGTAACAATACATTATGAATTCATTTTTAGTTTATGTTCGTAATTGTCATCTTGCTTTATTGATCATGACATTTTAATTTTTAATAAGATATATTTATTCAATGATCACTAAAAGCAAAATCAACAAAGATCTTTTTTTTTAGATTTTTGGACGTTTACTTAATTTTAAATATGGAACTGCATCACTTATTACTGTGGTGCGAATGCCAGCAAAGAAGAAAGCAAAGAAAAAAACAATAAAGAAGAAAGCAACAACGAAGAAAGCTGCAAAAAAGAAAAAACGCTAATCAAAGTGTTTGATCAATCCTCGAATCTCCCTCTCACCATGAATCTTTGTTTGGTATACAACAACATAAGGTGAGGGGGAATATTTTTCTGATATCATATATGACTATGCATTATTACAAATATTAGTATCCACTTAATATCTATAATCTTCACGAGTTATTTTTTACGACACATTGACGTCATTTAATCTCTAACTATATTAAACAAACTTAACGTATACTAAAAGTAAAAATTATTATAGACATGTAAATCAAAAGATAACAAGTGGGCCCGTAGCTCAGCCTGGATACTTTTGCCAGAAAGAGCACCGGCCCTCTAACATTCTCTTAGAGGAAAGCCGGGGGTCGTGGGTTCGAATCCCTCCGGGCCCGCCAAAAGTTCCAACGTTTACATATACTATCGGTCAAGTGCGTAACCTATTTATTTTTTCTATTTCATATAGGCAATCAAGTATACGCGCTTAATATTACTGCTATTTTCATAAATCAATATTTGCACATATTCTTTAGATAGAATCTTTTATTTAGATTATTTCTAAGGATAGTTCATCATAACTTTTCTTTATTTATAAAAGCAGATTCACATCTATTTTGAACCATCTTTAATATTATCCTATAATAAATTTATTTTATTCATCATGTATATTATTTAATATGACAACAATGTTTCGTTATAATAATATTTTAGAAAAGTTAGTGGCATTATATGGAGAGGATATAGCAAAAACTACTTTTTCAAGAATTGATCGAATACTTGATTCTTTTTCAAAACAATACTTTTCATCATCTCATGAAGAGTATTTTAGTGAGAAAGATAATATCCTAATAAGTTATGGCGACATGATAAAAGATGATATAAGAC
>JBAUBP010000278.1:0-3632 GCA_049676905.1 Bathyarchaeia archaeon | reverse complement strand
GGGTTAATGTTTCAAGATCGTCAGGGTAGATATACATCTGATCTTGAGAACAACGCTTGCATTCAACGAGTTTTGTTGTACCCTTCTCCGAAAATATGATGACGTCAATCCTCAAGCTTCTTGAGCTATGAATGCGTGGATATTTTTTATATCTATTCATGACTTTCTCTTCATGTCTTCTTCCGCTATGATATCTAGTCACAAATGACACCTATCGATGAGAATCTTGTTAGTGATCAAACAATCAAAAGATGTGATGATTACTTTAATTCTTCTGCATAATACTTGTAAGCTATTGATTTTGTCGAACTCAGACCAAATCTTCTATAAGTAATATGCACCTTTTGATGAAAGTAGTGGTGAATTTATTGTCTGGAAGACAGCCGAAAGCTCGTTTTTCTACGAGATTACCCGATGGGAATTTCTTAAGTTTGGCAGTCTGGTCAGGAAAATCCGATCCTTCTGCGGAGGTGCTTACCATCCAGATAAGAGGTTTAAAGGACGAAATATGGGAAACCGTTGGTAGACTCGCGGTATACAGAACCTCTGATGGGAAATATTCAATGCTTCCAGAAAGGTCGCCCGTACAAACTGAAAAGTCAGAATCTGATCAATAAAATCGCATATGACTTCACTTAAGCATAATCCAAAGAATGTTATAAGAATACGATGAAGATGTTTGTAAAGTTGTGACGGTGAATGTGGTGAAATATGTCTTCATTACAGGTGGAGTAATGTCCGGGATTGGTAAAGGGATTACTGCAGCTTCTATAGGAAAGATACTGCAATCCCGGGGAATGAGTGTCACTGCAATCAAGGTTGATCCATACCTCAATGTAGATGCCGGAACAATGAATCCGTATATCCATGGTGAAGTCTTTGTAACTGAAGATGGTGGAGAGACCGACATGGACCTAGGGACCTATGAAAGGTTCTTAGACATCAACATTCCAAGAGATCACAACATCACAACAGGATTGATCTATCTATCAGTAATAGGAAAGGAGCGAAAAGGGGAGCTTCTAGGAATTTGTGTGCAAATAATACCTCATATCACCAACGAAATCAAGAATAAAATTCGATATATCACTAAAAAAAGTAAAGTTGACTGTACTATCGTAGAGATTGGTGGTACGGTAGGTGACATTGAAAGTCTCCCCTTCTTAGAAGCTGCAAGACAAATGAGATTAGAAGAAGGTTCCAGAAATGTGATCAATGTTCACGTCACACTAGTGCCTGTACTTGAAGCTGTTGGAGAACAGAAAACAAAACCTACTCAGCATAGCGTTCAGGAATTGCGGAGGATTGGGGTTCAACCAGATGCCGTAGTCGTCAGAAGTGAAATCCCGCTAAAAGATGAACCTCGAAGAAAAATTGCTCTTTTTTGTAATATTGAGGAACGTGCAGTTTTCACATCACCCGATATAAAAAGCATCTATGAAGTCCCGTTAATTCTTGATAAACAAGGATTGGGTGACTATCTATCTGATAGAATGAACGTAAAATTAAAGAAACCAGAGTGGAAAAACTGGCGAAATATGCTTGAAGGATTTACGGATCCAAAATATGAGATCAAAATCGCAATATGTGGAAAATATGCTGAACTTGCCGATTCCTATGTCAGCATCAATGAAGCCCTAAGACATGCCGGTGCAATCAATAATGCCTCAATCAATATAGATTGGGTTGAAACCGAGATCTTTGAAAACAAACCTTCTAGGATTAGTGATCTTGAAAATTATCATGGTATATTAGTGCCAGGTGGTTTTGGGTCAAGAGGGACTGAAGGTAAGATAATGGCGATATCCTACGCACACAAGCAAGACATTCCTTTCTTGGGGATCTGTTTTGGTTTCCAAATGGCAATAGTTGAATTTGCGAGGCATATTGGTCTAGTAGAAGCTAATTCTACAGAAGTAAATCCTGGGACCAAGCATCCGGTGGTTGATCTTATGCCGGAACAGAGAGCGATTGAAGATAAAGGTGCTACGATGAGACTGGGTGCAGACAAAATTAACCTGCAATCAGGGACCATCGCACATCACCTATATGGAAAAAAAATGATCGTTGAGAGACATCGACACCGCTACGAAGCAAATGGCGAGTATTTAGATAGATTGCAGGAAGCAGGGCTAATATTTTCGGGTAAGAGTCTAGATGGATTGCGCATGGAAATACTTGAGCTCAAGGACAATCGGTTCCATTTTGCAACTCAATTTCATGGAGAATTCAAATCCAGACCTAATAGGCCATCTCCTCCCTATGTTGGTTTCATTGCTGCTTCCCTTAAGAAAGCTTTAGAGTTAAGTTAAACTTTTGAATGACTTTCATGAAAAATCATAGTTTTTTCTTGTTCTTGGAAGATAATATTGATTAACCTCAAGAAATTTAGAGCTCTAGAGAATGATGATTTCAGAATCCTCTCTGTAACTGAATCCTTGATGAAACGCCATGAGTTTATACCTTTAGATGAAATAATCAAATTCTCGGAAATCAGAAAAGATGAAGTTGTATTTAGAATCAGAAATCTATCAAAAGATAGATTTCTCTCAAAACCAGTTAAAAAAATTCTTGGCTATGAAGGTTATCAGCTTGCATTATATGGTCTTGACGCTCTGGCTCTAAGAGCCCTAGTAAAATCTGATGTAATAGACGCGATTGGGAAGCAATTAGGTGTTGGAAAAGAATCTGACATCTTTGAAGCAATTAACTCAAAGGGAACAAGACTTGCTATGAAATTCCATAGGTTAGGGAGAACAAGTTTTAGACAGACTCTAAGGAAAAGAGGATTTGTCGCTGAACAAAATCAAATCTCTTGGCTAGACCAATCAAAATTATCGGCGGAGAAAGAATATTCGGCTCTAAGAGCTCTTGCCTCCGCAAGAGTCAGTACTCCAAAGGCAGTGAAATGCAATAGGCATATAGTCGTGATGAGTCTGATAGAAGGTACTGAACTCAAATTTGCAGAAATGGAAGATCCAAAACCAATTGCTAAAGAAATACTGAGAAATGTAAGGCGCACATATCTAGGGGCAAAGCTAATACATTCTGATCTTAGCGAGTATAACATAATGATCAAACCAGATGGTCAAATACTAATTATTGATTGGCCTCAGAGTGTAAATATTGATCATCCAAATGCGCATGATTATCTAACTAGAGATATTCACAATATTATATCGTGCTTCAGAAGAAAATCAGATTTAAAAATAGATCTTGATAATACGCTTGAATATGTGAAAGGTAATCTCAGAAATCTAACTATCTGAATTTCTTAAAATTATGAAATCCATAACCAGTTGTACAGATCAAATTGGGCGTTCTATGCAGACATACAGCACGTTATTTCCTCTAACAATTATACTTCCAAAATTTGCAGAGGGTTCTTCATCCCTATACTCTGTTGCTCCCTCAAGAATTAGGTTCATGTGACTATCGCAATCTATCATCTTCCCTCTGTATTCAAGATGATTTTTTAGCTTAACAGCGACTTCTTGGTCTACCTTTTTTATGAGGAGATTGACAGGTTTTTTAGATGGTTCCAATTGCATCCCACTGATTGAATGTTCCACACACTAGTTCATATAAAAATCTTTTCAAGTTTAACTCTTTATGTAAGAATGGCTTTGTGA
>JBAUBP010000277.1:0-2338 GCA_049676905.1 Bathyarchaeia archaeon | reverse complement strand
GACTTCAATTGCTCAACGGTTACGTGATGAATTCTCCAATGATAAATCTAAAAAAGTTGTCCTTGCTTTTGCCCCTAATCTTCGAACAGCTAATCAATTCATAAGATTTATAGCTGAAGAGTTCGATGTAAAAACTGCCAGGTCATATGCAGATACATTGAAGAACTTTGAGAGGTATTTAATAGAGCAATACAAAGCTGGTGTCACTCCAATTCTTATTGTGGATGAAGCTCAAAACTTACCTTTTGATACTTTAAAAACAATTCATCACCTTTTCAATTTCACAACGAAAAATGAGTTCCTCATACAAATAGCTCTCTTTGGTCAACCTGATCTACACAAGCGGATAAAACGGTTCAAATCTCTTGCCAGTCGCATGTATATGGCAAAGTTACAGCCATTTAACATCACACAGACTAAAGCAATGATGCAATTCAGATGGACCGTTGCTGGTGGAAAGAAATTACCTTTTCAACAAGAAGCAATTACTGAGATATACCGTCTTACTGGAGGAATCGCCCGCGATATTTGCAAACTTTCCAACGAAACCTTACTCCGAACTGTTGTAGAAAAACGCAAGATTATCGATCGAGATACAGTAATTTCATCGGCCAGGGATGCGTTTGAGGAGGTTCAATAATGGGTGTCTATGACGAATTATTAAAATTAGATTCGGAATCACCTACTCCGAAAGTTACTGGTGAAACTAAAAAGCTTGGGAAAGAGATAAGAGTAAAAAAGAAAACCGTAAATGTAGTCGATCAGTCGACTGACCAATCGACCAATCGATCGACCAATCGACCAACTGATCGATTGACTGACTGGTTGACCGATTCTATTATTGATGTTGATGAATTGGGATCCGTGGTAGAAAGGCCGCGCGCTTTCTACATAACTCAAAAGATAGATTTCTGGCTTGACGAAGCAGTTAGATATTTGAGGGGCAAGGGTATGCACAAAGTAGATCGATCGGTGTTGTTAAACGCATTACTCCATAATGAGGGGCTGTATAAACCAAGGTTTCTAAATAAGATCAGGAAGAGGTTGCTGGCTCACTTGACGAATAAATCTTTGAGAAGAGTGCAATCGACTGATTAGTCGATCAACCGATTGATTGACCAATTGATTGATCAATCGATTGACCAATTGATTTGACATTTTTCCTTTCATCTGGTTATCTAGATGCATGCCCTAATATGTGGGACTGGGGATAAAAGCCCTTTGAAAGCCCTGGTAGTAAGTAAGAGATGTCGTCTGCAAAATCCATCCTTTTGGATGTGTAGCTTAGAAACGCTACTACGACCTAGGAGAGATCCGAACTGAAACGCTATCAGGCCGACGCCGCCGGAGAAAAAAGAACGGCTGGAAATCGAGGAAGTAAAAACGCCTCGGAAATTCCAAGGCGCCGTAAAAGTTTATATATCGTTGTTAGAAATTCTGGCAAACAAGGAATTAAAGCCCAGAAATTTTTAAAATAACGAATTTGCGTCAGCAAATTAAATATATATTCTCCGGGGGTAGTGTGTCAAGAGCCAGTTTCTTTATAAGAAGGGAGGATTATTATTCTACCTATTGACAAGGCTCAGTTCAATTTGCTAACCTGAGATTACGCACAAACGTTTAAGTGTTAATACGGAAATACGAAATGATGTATACAGCTAAATGCAAAACAGATTACATGAGAGACTTAATAATCGGGTTCAGCGGATCAAGTTAACCGTTTTGATCACCCTAGACGGTTATGGTGCAATCCGGGAAATACAGCAACAGTATCTAAGAAGAACGGGCAAGCGCCAACAGCTCTGGAAAATCGTTGATGCAGCAATTAGAACTTATGCAAGAGAACAAGGAATCAAGGTTGGGGAGTGAACCTAACCACAATGAATTTTTGACCATTGACGATGCTATTGAAAAAGCTCAAGAGCTTGCAAACATGTTGAGCGAGCTGGGGGAGCTTAGACATCCATTGGATATCAGGAAGGGGGTGGAGAACATGGAAGATAAAAGTGAACGCAGTAAAACTTTGAAGGCGGGATCAAAAACCTACTTCTTTGACATCAAGGAAACCAAGGAAGGGAAACCGTTTTTAGTTATTACCGAAAGCCGTTTTAAAGGGGATGGAGAAGAGAGGGAGCGTAGCGCAATCATTGCTTTTTCAGGAGAATGCGAAGGAATTTTCGAGCACTGTTTACGAAATGGCCAAAAAACTTGGCTAGCATATAAACTTCCGAGGAATATCAGTGCACGTTCAAGATTTGTACTCGTTAAGTTTTTTTATACCTGTTGGAATACTTGTTGGTATGCTTGTTGGTTAGCGCCCAACAGGTAAACCTCAAGC
>JBAUBP010000276.1:0-6900 GCA_049676905.1 Bathyarchaeia archaeon | reverse complement strand
AAATGGAGAATATACAAGTAAAATAAAAACTGAAAAGAACATTGTAATGAATTTAAAATTTGATTTCAGATCATAATTTCTTTTGATAAAGATAATGAACATTGGAAGGAGGATCAGTGGAAGAATTTTCAAGGATGAAGAAAGTCCTATCAGAAATGCGGAAGAAAATATTTTATGATTGTATAACTCGTTAAGTGCTAAAATAGTAATCAGGATAACAAGAGAATCAAATTGACCCCAAATCGCTGATACATAAATTATGAAAGGATTGAATAGGAGAAAATAGAACATTTTATTGCAAGTTTCTCTTTTCATATTTTGAGCAAATGCTATTCTCTCAACAATGATAGCCAATCCAATATTACTAAGTATAATTGGAAGTTTGATTGCCAGATTATAGACAAATATGTTCTTCGTTGTTTGATAGAGTAGTGAATATACTAAGCCTAGATAGAGTGCCCAAGGTGGAGGGTAACCTATTCCCGGCAGTTCTTCAAAGAAAGCTGGGTTATCAAAAATGATACTTGCAGGAAAGAGTCCATAAGGTGAATTCCCATTCGATACAGCATAACCTACAGTAAAGAAGATACCCATATCATAATGATGGCCTAGAAATACGGCGAGAGTAAATTGTAGAATTATACTGAGTGTTACTAGAATAAATCTACGATTTCTAATTATATTGATAGTTCTCATCCAGCCACTGAATTTCTTATTTCATCATTTTAAAAAGTAGATCAGTGATCTTTTCAAATGGTCTTCCAAATAATTCGTAGCCAACCTGTCCAAAATGTTTTCTAATTCTAAATTGTACAGTTCCCTTAAGTATTGCAAATTTTAGTTTAAATTCTGAATATTGGGATTTAAATTCAAGAGTCTGTTCAATCAGCCTTATTCTACCTTTTCTCGGTTCTATCAGATCGTCTTTTACTTTCTCGTATAAACCCGTCCCAGGTATAGGATAAGGTAGTGTGAATGATAGATAATCTAGAGGTAAAGTTGTTCCAAAATGTATCGTATTAAGTATCATCTCTTCACTCTCTCCAGGATAACCTATTATAAGAAACGCGCCAGTCTCAATTCCTGCTTTGTTAGCGTTATAAACTGCACTTCTAGCTGTTTTTAGATCAATATCTTTCTTCATTAAATGTAAGGTTCTTTGATCACCCGATTCTATGCCAAAATATACTCTCTGACAACCTGCTTCCTTCATTCTAGTAGCCATCTCTGGGTCCATAGCATCAACTCTAGAGAGACATTGCCACTTCACATTCAATTTACGTCTAATTATTTCATCACATATCTTTACTACTCTATCTTTTGAAATTGTAAAGCAATCATCAGCGAACCATATTAGATCATATCCCATATCCATTATTGACTGCATCTCATCCACTATATTTTCATGAGATCTTGATCTGAAACCCTCTTTGAAGATTGGTCTGCTACAAAAATCACAGCGGAATGGGCACCCTCTGGAAGATATCATAGAAGTCATGGTATAACCGAAGTAATTCTGGTAATATTGCTTATAGGAATCATTGTCGAATAGTTCTCTTGCAGGAAAAGGCATAGAGTCAAGATTTTCGATAGTGTTTCTTCTACCTGTATTATATGTATTTGAACCGTCTTTGAAGATTATCCCTGGAACCGTTTTTGGGTCTTTATTTTCGAAGAAAGTCTTTACAATCTCAAGCATTGTATTCTCAGCTTCTCCGACAACCACAAGATCGAAATCGTCAAGAAAGCTTGAAGGCTTGGCTGTGGGCAGCGGTCCACCTGCAATCAGGAGATCAGTTACTTCTCGTATACTCCTTGCAAGTTCGATACTATCCTGTTCCATGGAATACATAGAATAAATTCCAACAATTCTGGGTCTTACTTCCATAATCTCCTTAAGAACACTTTTTCGATCACGAAACGTGCAATCAATTAGTCTAACTGTCAAATTCGCTTTTCGCAGAAATGAAGCTATATAGCCTATTCCTAAAGGTTGGAATCTAAAAGGAGATCGATCAAGTCGTGATTTAAAGAATGGATATACCAGAACAATTTCAACCAACCTGATCTCCTTATTTTATCTGTATAATATACTGAAGATTTTCTACTTTTGATGTGGTTATATAACAGAATCCTGCCCAGTCTAAGCGTGGTTGAAGAAGTTCACGTCCTCTATATATTTTTGTTCCGTCAAGTTTTTTTACACAAAACGTAATATTTGCGGATTCATTTGTTAAACATGCTTCTTGACAGTTTATCTCTTCCCATACACCGATGTCGTCTTTCCTTAATTGAGTAAAATCATCCCTATATAGATCAAAATCTGCTGATTGCTCATTGAAAATTAGTAATCTATTGAATTTTTTATCTAGAATACGTGAAGTATTGACTGTAATAACCAAATTGTCTCTTGATGCTGCATAGGTTATATCTACAAATCCTTTTGAACGAGTTTTCTGAGTGGATATTCTAAGCCCCAAAATTGTTATGAATTTCATTAAACATTTTACGAGTTTTCGATATTTTTCGTCTCGCTTGTACCTGTAACTTAATTTATTTGAAATGATTGAGTAAAACCTATCATCAATAGTGAATTTATGCATCCAAGTCCTTCTATGGGAGGCATCCATAGAAAAAGACTTAACTAATTTTCCATCTTCACTCTTGATTTTCGCTGAAGTAGAAAAAATTATTTTCTGTGGATATTCTAATGCAGGAACCCCAAAACCTACTCCTTCGCCACATAAAGAATGCTTCTCCATAATCATCATCAATCCTTTTTCTAAGGTTGATGAATCTCCTTGACTGCTATCAGTTCCTTCGTTAAGAATAAATTTAACACGATTATTGAACTTAAGAAAATATTTTTCCGGTGCCAAGGACGTTCCCAATCGTCATTAGTTACTAATAACCGAATTATTATCAAATTTCATTTTCTTTAAAATTTCTAATAACACACGCTATTCTCTTGAGTAGATATTATACTATATTTTAGAAATTTATTCCCCAAGTAAGATTATCGAGATCATAGGAAATATTATCATCAATATTGTCCAGATGAATACTATCTTTGGCACATTGAAGTTTCCGATTTTCTTAACATATCTTTCCATAGCTGCAAGAGGAACTAGTATTAGTAATGTTATGTTGAATATGCTTGTGGACATTTCATGTTCCACTGGTAGAAATGGAGATGTATCTGGAAGTCCCCATCTGAGCAGGAAGAAGATCAATGGCATATGTGCTAATCCAATATATGCAAAATTCAAGAAATGGATCTTCTCCCAAGCTTTCAATCTCGGATTTGGTTGCAGGATTTTGAATTTTTCTGTCCTCTCCAGAAGATACAATATGATTAAGATTGCCAGAAGTACGATAGATATGTACAGTACATCAGCATACCACCACATACCTAGAAATAAGGGAACTGTAAGAAACGAAGAGATTACAGCAAAAAATTGGCATACTAGACATCTGGAATAGTATGCAATTCCAACCGTTATGAATAGAATAGGCATAACAAAATTATGACCCCACCGGATATCAGCTTCATAAAGTGGCATTGCGGGTCCTAGCCAAAAAAGGATCCATAATATTCCTAATATGAGAAGACCAGTTCCCACATTCATGTATTTTGACATCTTCCCATTCAAAGACCTCACCAGATTTTCTTCTGTTAGTAAATACTATATTAATCTAAGGAGATGAAGCTTTTATTCTTCATATTCATCTTTCGACATTAGCCAGAGCACATTTCCAGATAGATCTTTGAATTTCGCTATTGTGCCACCTGCTTTCTTCGAAGGTTCTTGAGTGAACTCGACACCCTTCTCCTTCAATCCTTTACAAGTATCTTCAAGATTATCAGCTAAAAGGAGAATTCCAGTATTTCCAGGTTCCAGTTCATCAATTTTACAGAGATGAATCTCAGACGTCCATCCTTCAGGTGCAACTGTGACCCAATGACCATCTCTTTCCCGAACCTCAAAACCAAGCTTTTCTTGATACCACGATATTGCTTCGTCTAGATCGGAAACAATTACCGGAATACTTCTTATTTCAGCTATCACGTTTCAATTCCCACCAACATCTATTGATCTTTATCAGATAGAAATTATGATGATAATATCACATTTTCTAATTTCAATATTACTCGATACAATTGATCTATTGATGGAGAATTAAGAGCTACATTTAAGTATAGAAAAATCTTCCATGAATCTCAAGGTGAAATAATATGGTAAAATTACCACACATTGGACATGAAAAACACTTATGCAAAATATGGGCAGACACGTACGATGTTGATGAGGTAAAAGGAATCATAAAGGACGCACAATTCGTTTGCAAGGTTTGTGGAAGAGCCGCAGCAAACAAAGAAAACTTATGTGATCCTGCTCCACTTTAAATTCTGAATAATAATTCTTTTTTAATATCTATTTTTTTATGAAAAAAATAATCAGCGTGTACTAATTATTTTAAAAATTGAGATCTTTTCTAGTTAATTTACTAGTTAAAAGATTAAATCTACTATTTGCTTGTCTCTACGATTTTTGTCGCTACCTCTTGAGCTCTCAAAGCATCTTCTGTTGTAATATCAGGCTGTTTATTCTGTAGAATTGATTGTATGAAATGTTCATCTTCTTGGTAATGCCCCCAAACTTTTGCACCACTTTCCCTAAATATCCACATTTGTTTTTGAGGATCAGCACCGAAAAGAGTCAGTCTATCATTTTCTTCTGACAAGATGCTATTTGTATTATCTCCAATTACTTCTAGTCTCACCATACTCATCGCGTGTCTGACAAGCCCACTGTATTGTAATGTCACTATTGTATTATTCGAGAATTCAAGAACTGCAAGGGAGGCGTACCCATTTGTTCCACCTAACTCCTGGAGAATAGTGTCTTTCGATACTGCATGTACTTTTCTGACCTCAGCATTTAGAAGCCATCTTAGAAGATCGATTGACCAAACTGATAATGTAAATGCTGGACCTCCCCCGCTCTTCTCTTTATTCCATGCCCATGATGTTGGAGGCCATTGCTTTGCAAGATCTTCAGCAGGTATGAATTCTCTGTAAAAGATTGCGGCCGGTTTTCCAATTGACCCTTTATCAATCAACTCTTTTGTTTTAACATAGTTCGGTGTAAATCTGAAATTGAGGCCAGGCATCAAAATCGCGTCAGCTTTCTTTGCTTCATCAATTATTTCTTGAGCGTCTTTTATGTTCGGTGCTAAGGGCATCTCACATAAGACATGCTTTCCAGCCTTGAAAGCGTCAATTGCAATTTTTTTATGAAGAAAGGTTGGAACTGATATGACTACAGCATCAACGTTTGGATCTTTGACCAGATCTTCATGGCTAGAATATGCAGATTTTATTTTTGACTTGTCTGCTGCTTTCTGTAAGCGATTCTGATCAACATCAGCAATGGCTACTAATCTGGAGCCGGGTATCTTTCGGAAAGCCGATAGATGTGCTTTTTCTCCAACAAATCCTAGCCCAATAATGCCAATACCGACTTCATTCTTAGTCAAGATCCATCAGTTATAGCGGAAATATACATCTATAAAAATCTGAGGTCTTTTTTTTAGATATAACAAGCACGCGTTTCTCTCGTCTGCTAGCAATGACTGATTAGTGAATGGTCTTGAAAAAGGCTCAAATATGAAATGGCAATTGGTAGGTAGGTAGGTAGTATTTTATTATGGTCAAGCTATCCTGCCACCATTGTGACCACTCATGGGACTATCAAGGCAAAACAAAATATTACGCAACATGTCCAAATTGCCGATATAAAGTCAGAATCCAACCAGAAGAAACCCCCAAACCAGAATTAAAAAGAAGAGATTTAGAACCCCGGAAAATATTATCGAAAGAGAAGAAAACGAAGAAACTAATCGGCATCGCCGCCATAGTCAGCAAAGTCGTTGAAAAACATCAAAATGACAAGAGCATGTTAATTCAGATACTACTTCAGCTACAAAACGACTTTGGATGGCTTCCGAGAGAAATGCTTACTGAGGTTAGCAAACAATTAGAAATACCATTAAATCGCGTATACCAGATTGCAACATTCTACAAGGCTTTTTCTCTAGCTCCCAGAGGCAGACATCTGATTAGAGTCTGTATGGGAACATCATGTAAAGTACGAGGCGCTACAACCATACTAGATAAACTGCAGAGCACGCTAGAAATTGAAAAAGACCAAACAACATCAGATGGCAGATTCAGTCTTGAAACAGTGAATTGCGCAGGCTGTTGCGCATTGGGTCCCGTAATAACGATTGACGGCGACTATCACGGAAATCTGAAAGTAGTGACTACGGAGAAGATATTAGCAAAATACAAGTGAGCCAATATTGGAGTCAACAAAACCAGTAAGAACACCAGAAGAACTTGAAAAACTGCGTCAAAAGATCGAAAGCGAACACGGAAATAAAAAACCAACAGTTTCAATATGTATCAGTACAGGTTGTGTCGCACTCGGTGCCACCTCAGTTCTTGAAGCTTTCAAAACTGGCATACAGAAAGCAAAATTAACGGAAAAAGTCGAAATAAAAGAAACAGGTTGCCTAGGTTTCTGCGAACAAGGACCACGAGTCACAATTTACCCAGATGAAATATGCTACTTCAAAGTCAAGCCTGAGGATGTTCAGGAAATTATTTCTCAAACCATCAAAGAGAATAAAATTGTTGAACGTATACTCTATACGGATCCGATAACAAAAAAGAAAGTAAGAAAACTAAATGAGATACCGTTCTATAAGGATCAGTTTAGACCACTTTTAGAGAATAATGCAAGAATAGATCCGAAGAATATACTGGACTATATCCACTTAGATGGCTATAAGGCCCTAGCAAAGGTCATCTCCCAAATTCCCCCTCAACAAATT
>JBAUBP010000275.1:0-15373 GCA_049676905.1 Bathyarchaeia archaeon | reverse complement strand
GAATAAGGTTGTTGTTGATATGGTGAATAAGGTTATTGTTGATATGGTGAATAAGGTTGTTGTTGATATGGTGAATAAGGTTGTTGTTGATAGCCTTGAGGTGGATAAGGTATCGACGGGCTGTCACACCGTGAGCATGTCCATTTGTTTAATTCTGGGGTCCAGATTTTATTTCCACCACATTTCCAGCATCTTTTAGGTTTTTGATATTGAGGATACAAATCGATTATTCACACATGAACAGTTGTATTATTAGCCCTTTAAAGCTTAGCCATAAAATTCGAGTTGGTATTTGCTCTCTTTGAGTATATTAAATTCACTTATTTTAAAAATATAATACAAGTTTTGTAGATAAAAATCATAAAGTTGTGCTTTCAAGCATATTCTTGAGGCTCGATGTTAGTCCTAACACGAAAGAGTATGAATCTTCTAACTCTTGACTGGGTACTCTGTCATGAAATTGCATTATACCCGTATCCAAATGTATTGGTCTGATAGAGATATCTCCATTTTCTATCTGTTCTTTGAGAAAAATTTTAACTTGATTTTCATTCAGGAGAGGCAATTTCTTTTCTGTTCTAATTCTATTTGATCTTTCAGTGATTAATTTAGTCCATCCATCAATATTAGAGAGATCAAATTGACTATCTTTAGACGGAAAAATTATGTTGAGTAGACCAAACATCCAGCAACTAAGTAATTCTGTATATGATGGTGTATTAATCGCTTGAATAGCATTTGTGAGGTCATCTTGATTCTCTAGTGTTTTCTTCCAAGTCTCATCGACTGATGCTCTGCTCCCATCAAATGCCAATGTGAATTTGAGTTTGAATCTAAGTGCTTTCTTGAGATATTCGAAAGCCTCCTTCTTGTTTCCCCTTGATAAAAGAGCAATAAATCCAGAGTAAGCTAGATTTAGAGTTTCAGCGACATTTGATGTCACAGTATCTCCAACAGTACCCATAAAATCTGTTATCGACTCTTCTTTCTCTTTTGTTAGATTAGATGCAGCAAGTTCTATTTCACAAGTATAAGGTAGTTCTCCCAGAATTATTTGGTTATACTTTATTTGTCCTTTTCTAGCTTTCACAATTTTTTTAGTTTTTGACATTGAGAGTCTGAGTTTGTCATTTAGATGTAATTGATAATCTACACCGTGTTTTGTCTTTGAGTAAATGTGTTGAGGGATTTTCTTTCTTGCCTCTTCAACTTGGTAATTTACACATTTCTGGGATTCAAGTCTCTTTAATGTATTAGATAGAGTGGTATAGCTCACTCCATGTCCGTTTGCTTTCAGCTTTCGCCAGAGTTCATTAAATCCGACTCCATTTTCTAATGATAGACAATTCAGAACTTGTAGGTCTTGTTCCTCGATATTTGCTATTGGACCTGGGCGCGTCATTGTTTCTATCCACGGTAGTACTATCTCAATAAGTAGTATATATAGAGAATGACTAGAAAGAATAGTCATAGGAAGAAATTTCATAAAATATATTTAATATACTAATAGTAGGCTAATCCAAAAAGTCATATAAAATCTCAGGTGAAATCATTCGAAGATATTGGTAATACCATTTACATATTACAATTTGGACTTGTTTATAACATAAATAAGGATAAACAAACTATGAACTCATCGCGATCAAAATATCTTAGCTTTCTTTTTTTCGCTAACTTCATTTTAATGATTTTATTCATAAGTACATCATATGCTCAGCCATCTACCCCTCCTCTACCAGATGAGGAATGGAATCCACCGTTAGAAGGACCTACAGGTGGACAAAGCCATTATGAAATGGCTGGATGGAGTACTGTTCATGAATTAACTGTATGGACAGCAGACGTTAATGGAAATCCGAAAAATCAGTTCAACCTTGACGAAAAAGTATACCTATACGTTGATACACCAATAGGATGGATCGACAATTTCATGTGGATGTATGAATATCATCAAACGAATATGTCATCCGGAAGCTGGCGGTTCTGGAAAGACGAGATAGGTTTCGGAAGATTTATGTTTGGGCCGTTTTCTCCGAATAAGTATCAGCCGAGTGGGAACTATACTTGGAAAGTCTGGATCCTTGAGCCTGAGAGTGGAGAATATCAAAACAAAGTTATTAATTTCACTTATACAGAAGTGATACCAGAATTCCCAAAGTTCTCTATAGGAATCATTTTATTTCTTTTATCATCGTTTCTTATATTGTTGAAAAGAATGAGAAAAGAAATTTTATACTGAAATATCTAACATTAGCTCTATTTTCTAATCGCTAGTACGCTAAACCTGTAATGCAAGGCTAAAACTATCAACAAGAAAAATAATATTGCAATAATTGTAAAAATAAAAGGCTCAACACCTAATATCATAGGTAAAAGTAAACCAGAAGGATAAACAGCAATACTATTTTCAAAAAGATATAATGGTTCTAATAGAAATGCTCCTGCAAAACCTGACATTAGTCCGATAAACCCTATTACTGAACTTAATTGCCCCTCACCTATTCTAAATAATATCCCAGCTACACATCCACCAGCAAGGATCATTCCAAAACCAAAGATCAGACCACCTATAATGTGGCGTTCAAGGATTAATGGTGCTTTGAAGAATGCAGGGTTTATTCCAACATTTTGTAAAAGATTGAAATTTTCAATTAATCCAGAAAATAATGCTATGTTGAATAGTATTGTTGAAAAAAGAATAGTAGCAATTAACCCTACCATTCTTCGGTGATTATTAAGCAAAAAAGATTCCGTAAGAATTAGAGTCATGCAGAATTGACTTCTCTGAAAAATAAACCCAAGAACTGTACCTATGATGAAGGCAATGATAAGAACAATTATAAAATTCATAATTATCAACTAAGTCAAGCTAAAAACTTCATCATTAGTTTCAAACAAAAATAGGCACCAATTATGATGAAAATGGTTACAATTATACTGGCTGGGACGAAAAGAGGTGTTCCACCCAGAGTATGTATTATGTTGCATCCATTGGCCATTGAGACTCCTAGGCCCATGAGAAAACCACCTAACAGAGATCGAAAAATATCTGTACTTCTCGGCTTTCTGATTTTGAAATGTCCACTTGTGAGGGCAGAAACGAAAGAACCTATAACGGTCCCAAAACCCCACATGCCAGAAATTAGGATAATCTTCCAAAGGTCACCTGACATATAATGCTCAAAAACTAAAGGAAGAGACAAAAAACTTGCTACAAGAAATTTGAAAGGTAGCAAGAAAGCGGCCCCAGCAGCAGCGGATGGTGCATATGGAGCAATCAAAACTAAACTAATAAAATTGACAAATGCTATTAAAAATGCTGATATTAATGGATACCTCAACCAGTTGCCATTCAAATTTTATTCACTTACTATGAAATATTTTTTTTAACATATCTATGTACTATAACATAAGAATTCTTTTCTCTTAACGTAGACGAAATAGTGTGTGTTAGAAGCTAGTTTTACTCTCGGTATAATATTTTTTATATGATACTACAGTCTGAGCTACATATACAAAATCAATGAAAATTTTTCTAGAATTAATAATTATTCTATTTGTTCTGATTATTTTCTTTTGTAAATTCTATAATCTTAGGTCTTCCATCAGACATCTTAATTCGAGTATCCACATAAAAGAAACCATGTTTATTTCTAATTGGATCTACAACCAATGCAATGACATATGAAAACTGTTGTAGAGTCAACTGAGTTCTAATATCTACATCAGAGAGAAATATTCCTAAATCAAGATGTGAATGATACCACCCAACAATATTTCTATTTTTGCCCTCCCTCATCATTTTATCAATTATTTCTGCTAAATCACTAGGATCTAATTCGACCTCAGCATAACCTGCATGAGCCGCTCGTCCTGGGATAGCTTCTTCTATTATCACAGTCTTACCATGGACTCTGCCAGTAAGTAATCCAACAACCTCTTCATCAGGTCTGTCATCTCTATCGATCTTAGACTTTGCACGTTTCATAATTTTTTCGATAATGTCTGGAAGAATACTGATTCTCAAATCCAATGGCTCTTCGGCCTTGTAAAAGGTAATCTGTGAGGTGATAGGAGGAGGCATATTGATCTTGCGGGTTGGTAGGTGTCCTTCAAAAAATTTATCAAAATCCCTAGCCAACCTATCATTAGAGACTCTTATTTCATCAATTTTAGCTTCTAGCTCTCCAACACTATTAGACACTACTCGAATTTTCTTTTCAAAATACTCTTTGAAATCTACAACCCTTGTCTCTAAGGAATCATGTAGATCATTAAGTCTGCGCAGATCAGATTTTAATGATGATACTTTATTGTCATATCTTTCAAATTCTGAAGTAAGGTCCTCTAATTTTTCAAATTCGGAAGATCTTTTTTTAACTTTCACTCTTCTTTCTTTTCTTCTCTTCACAGTGCTTTTTGATCTTAAATCCTTACTTCGGTGGGGTTTTGTCACTTCATTCCACCATTAATCATTAAAGACGTAGACGCATTTTAATTCAGTCTTTGATATATAACTATAAGACTAAATTTCAATTCATAAAACCTATCAAATTATTAGTTGATTTGTGATGCCCCACATCTTCAATGTACGTAATAAGAAGAATCTAAATGGGGAAGAAAGACTAAGGATATCAGAACCATTCTCAATTCTCTCACATTCTGAATTGAAAAATGGAATGAATTTAATAGACTTAGGTTGTGGAACGGGTTATTATACAATACCAGCCTCACATATAGTGAAGAATGGATTGATTTATGCAATAGATATTCAGACGGAAACGCTTGAAACACTTAATAAAAAGCTGGAAAAACTTTCAATAAAGAATATCCATGTTATAAGGTCAGAATTGCATAACTTGCCGATAAAGGGTGAAAGTCTAGACATAACATTATTGATTAATGCACTACATGAACTTCACGATAGACAATCAATTCTTTCGGAAATATGTAGAATACTCAAAGATAATGGAAAGATATCGGTTGTTGATTGGAAGAAGGTAGATATGCAAGAAAAAATTGGTCCACCACTCCAAGAACGTATCAGCATAATTCAAGCACAGAGGATTCTTGAAAATCAATATTTCAAGCTGATTAAAAGATTTTCAGCAGGCCACCATCACTATGGACTTTTATTCACTAAGAAATAAATACCATAAAAGAAGTAATATTATTTATCAGCGAATTTGGCCTATTCTAAAAAATTATATCTTTATTTTTTCCCGTTAATTTGAGCTCTAAAAAAAAACCGTTTAGACAAACTGATTCTCCATGAAAGGCATAAGACCCTTTATTATATCGTTGAATCGTGGTACTGTTTCCAAGCTTTCAATCATGCTCAACTTAATCCATTTGTATTCAGTGTGTTCCCAATCTAACCTGATAATTGGACTATCTGTCCTAAATAAAAATGGGTATACGACGGCCTCATTATGAGCATCTACATCAATCAAGATTGGAGGCACTGAGCCAATGAGTTCTATCTGATTTTTTTGTAGATCTGTTTCCTCTACTATCTCTTTGAATGCTGTTTCTTCAGGGGTCATACCCTTTTCTATTCTTCCAGCAACTCCACACCATAGACCTCGATTAATATTGACTTTCTCGCTCCGTTTCAGCATTAGGAGCAAGCGATTCCAGGTAATTAGACAAGTAACTGTGTCAAATCTTCTTTTCATCTAAACACCAATTCGATGTAGTTCTAGATCATCAAAATTTTTCTGATTGCACTATTTGATATAGCCTCAAAACTAACTTATCTATCCTCAGTATATGAAAATACTCTGTAGAATGGGCTGAATGACATGGCTAAAGTAAGAGTTTCTAAAGGAAGGAGAAAAAAGACTGTTGAGATAGACCAACTAGATGTGTTAACCAGTCTAATAGATCGCAGTCATGATATGTGCCCAATTTGCAAAGAATTATTCGATCAGATAACTTGGGATTTCATAACGGAATTCGAAAAGGTTATTGACATTAAGAAAAGAAAGAGATAGGCGTGAGAGATTAATAGATAAGTTCTCGTAAGTAATTTGATAAATTGAGTTCAACATGTCAAGTGAGAATACACAGCGATTTTTAATTTTAGCCATAGTTGTTACAATGAGCATATCAGTATGGTCAGGATATCTATATTCACAGACTTATAGAATATCACAAGAATCAAAATTAGAGCTTGAAGCAACGAAACAAAAACTTGCAGAAGTTGATGAGTTTTTAAGTGAAGTAAACTCAAAACTTGAAACTGCAAATGAATTATTTTCTGAAGGCACACGAAGACTGCAGAATGCAGATGATATTATGAAAGATACTGAAGATTTGCTGGCAGAGATGGTTAATTATACTATAATAAACGTGAACTTTATCGATCTTCAGCAAAAACCAGAAATCCATTATTTGAATGGTGAAAAACTACTTGCGTCAAAGCTTTCATTGGAGATTTCATCACCGTCCAGATATCCAATATATTATGAATCAAGTATTGTAGATGTTGCAGAGTGTATTATTGAAGTGAATGATCAACCACAAAGATTCACTGAATTCGTTAGGATATCAAATGTCCAGATTGATACGGAAATACCTGATTGGGATGAAGATGTAAAAGCTTTGGGAACCGATAATCCAAAAGTAGCTCTCTGGATTGGTCTCAGAGGCTTAGCGTTTCAAAGACAGGGGATTTTACTTCCTGAACCTTATGATAACAATACAGTATCAATAAAATTGCAAATAAAAATTGTACAAGCACATACAGATCTAGTAATGAATCAAAAGACTATCAATATTAACTTCCAGCTAAGTCCAGAAGCTCAAAGATCAATAATAAGTTCAAATTAAGCATGTGAACTGTACTATCTCTTATAACTGGTCTATACTTAATAATTTGATACAATCTGAAGTGTATTTTGATATCTGACCTGAAGAAAGATATCACATAATATTTATTAGAATGATAATGGCCCCTATTAGCAAGCTCTATCTAAGAGGTCATCACACTTATGTGAAGAGCTTTTTCTTCGATTAGGAGCAGGTTCTATAATTGAGAAAAGAGATTAAAAAGAAAGATGTTACCTTCGAACACGAATTGATGCCGAAACACTCAATCATAACTAAGAAGGATTTGGAAATATTACTTAAAAAATATCATATTCAACCATATCAACTTCCCTCCATACTTGTTTCGGACCCAGCCGCACAAGCAATCGAAGCAAAACCTGGAGATGTCATAAAGGTAATAAGAAAAAGCTCAACAGCTGGAGAAATATTTGCTTATCGTTATGTTATTGAAGATTAATTTGAGGTAATATTCAATGCAGAAAACTATATCTGATTTACAATATTGGAGTATTATGAAGAAATTCCTAAAGGAAACAGGGCTGGTAAGACAGCATGTAGATTCCTATAATGATTTTATTGATTCTGGTCTTCAGTCAATAATCGATGAAATTAAAGAAATACCAATAGAGGTTGAGGAGAATCCATTCACTATAAAACTCGGGAAGATTGAGATCGGAACTCCAAGAGTAATGGAAGTTGATGGTTCAGAAAGACGTGTCTACCCAGCAGAGGCACGAATCAGAAACCTTACTTACGCTGCACCATTAAATCTTGAAATGACTCCTGTAATAGGAGAGAAAGAAGGAGCACCAGAACTTGTGTATATAGGCGATTTGCCTGTTATGCTCAAGTCAGCTATCTGTCCACTTTCTAGATTGACATCTGACGAACTAATCTCCGTAGGTGAGGATCCACTCGATCCTGGAGGATATTTCACAATAAACGGGTCAGAAAGAGTTGTGGTCGCCCTTGAGGATTTAGCTCCCAACACTGTTCTAGCCGATATAGAGAAAGTTGGATTACATCCCAACTATAAAGCAAAGATATTTTCAACAACAATTGGATTTAGGGCTCGAATAGAAGTTACTATAAAGAGTGATGGTGCGATCTATGTCTCAATGCCTGGAATGCCAGCAGACATCCCATTTGTTGTAATAATGAAAGCCCTTGGAGTTGATACAGATGCAAAAATTGCTGAGATTATATCCATTGATGAAGAGATTCAAAGTGAGCTAAAGGAATCATTCGAAAAAGCCTTGGATGCTACATCAAAAAATGACGCATTTTTATTCATAGGAAATAGGCTTGCTCCAGGTCAAATAGCCGAATATAGAATCAAGAAAGCTGAAACAGTAATAGATCGTAACTTCCTTCCACATCTTGGCAGAACACCAGAAAATAGACTCGAAAAATCCTACTTCTTATCTGAAATAGTGAGCAGATTAGTCGAGCTTAAACTTGGAAGACGTAGTCCTGACGACAAGGACCATTATGCAAATAAAAGACTTAAACTCTCAGGATCGTTAATTGCGGAGCTATTCAGAATAACTTTTCGTAACCTGACAAGGGACCTAAAATATCAGCTTGAAAGGATAACGATAAGACGACCAGTAGAACTATCTATAGCTAATGCAGTGCGTCCTGGAATAATTACCGAGAGAATTCAACATGCTATGGCAACAGGAAATTGGGTTAGAGGTAGAATAGGAGTAACCCAGCTTCTTGATAGGACTAATTTTCCATCAACACTAAGTCATTTAAGAAGACTTCAATCTCCCCTTAGTAGAAGCCAACCAAATCTTGCAGCAAGAGACTTACATCCAACCCATTGGGGAAGGCTCTGTCCCAATGAGACACCTGAAGGATCAAATTGTGGATTAGTCAAGAACTTGGCACTATCAGCAACAATATCCATAGGAACGGATCCCAGAGATATTATTGAGAAAATATCAAGTTTAGATCTTGTCCCATCAGACAAAGCAGATCGAAAAATCAGGAAGACTGGTGCAAAAGTAATCGTTGATGGAATTATTGCAGGCTACATAATAAAATCTAAATCCTTCACCGAAAATCTTCGAGAAATGAGACGAAGAGGTGAAATAAGCTCTGAGGTTAACATAGCTGTAATAGCTCCTGCTCATGAAAAAGGTGGCATTGAAGTCTATTTGAATTGTGACTCTGGAAGAGTAAGAAGACCACTTGCAATAGTAGAGAATGGAAAATCGAAATTGACTACAGAAATTGCCGAAAAAATAATTCGAGGAGAGATTAGTTGGTTAGATCTCATCAGGGAAGGAATAGTTGAGTATCTAGATGCTGATGAGGAAGAAAATGTTCTCATAGCATTGAATGAATCAAAAATCAACAAGGCAACAACCCATCTTGAACTCGCCCCATATACAATAATGGGCATATGCTCATCATTAATACCATACGCAGAACATAATCAATCTCCAAGAAATGCGTATGAATCAGCAATGGCCAAGCAGGCCCTAGGAATCTTCTCGACGAATTTCAACATAAGAGTTGATTCAAGATCACACATTCTTCATTATCCACAGATCCCATTGGTTAAGACTAAACCCATGGAGATCATGAATTTCGATGAACGTCCATCAGGACAAAATTGTGTTTTAGCGGTTCTATCACTAGGTTACAACATGGAAGATTCAATTATAATCAATCGTTCCTCTATTGAGCTTGGACTAGAAAGATCAAGCTTTTTCAGGATGTACGAGGGAGACAGCCGACAGTATCTAGGTGGGTTAAGAGATAAATTCGAAATTCCAGAGCAAGGAACAAGAGGCCATAGAGGTGATCGATACTATAAACTCCTTGAAGAAGACGGCATAATATCTACTGAGTCCCCAGTTTCAGGAAATATGGTCCTTGTAGGAAGGGTTAGTCCACCAAGATTCCTTGAAGAGTATAAAGACTTTGAAGTCAGAGGTCCAACTAAAAGAGACTCATCAATATGTATGAGACCTTCAGAGTCAGGTGTTGTCGATAAAGTTTTTCTTACAGAGTCAAAGGAAGGAAGCAAACTAGTTAAGATCAAAGTAAGAAATCAACGAATTCCTGAGCTAGGTGATAAATTCGCTTCAAGACATGGTCAGAAAGGAGTTGTCGGATTACTCATACCCAAAGAAGATATGCCCTTTACAGAGAGCGGAATTGTTCCTGATATAGTCATCAATCCTCATGCTATACCATCAAGAATGACCGTTGGCCAATTTATCGAGGCTATAGCTGGGAAACTCGCTGCAATGATGGGCACACAAATAGATGGCACACCATTTAGTAATGATGACCCAGCTAATCTCCAAGAAGGTCTGCTAAAATGCGGTTTCGATTATTCAGGTCGTGAAGTTTTCTATAACGGAACCAGCGGAGAAAAAATGGAAGCAGCTGTCTTTACAGGACTTGTATACTATCAGAAACTTCACCATATGGTTGCTGACAAAATACATGCAAGAGCAAGAGGACAAGTCCAAATGTTAACGAGACAACCAACTGAAGGAAGAGCTAGAGGTGGTGGCCTAAGATTTGGCGAGATGGAGAGGGATTGCTTGATCGGACATGGCGCCTCAGCCCTCTTGAGAGATAGACTACTCGAAGAGTCTGACCGCTATACAGCCATGGTGTGTGAGACTTGTGGCTTATTTGCATACTATGACTCAAGACAAAATAAATACATCTGTAGAGTATGTGGCGAGAAGACAACAATTTCGCCCGTCTCAATATCATATGCATTCAAACTTCTAATCCAAGAACTCATGTCCTTGGGTGTGGCTCCAAGATTACTAGTACAGGAGCGTGCTTAAACATGTCAACAAATGAGGAATCATACAAAATAGTCGATGGCATAAAATTCTCTCTCCTATCACCTAATGAAATCAGAAAACTATCAACAGTAGAGATACAAACAGCCGACACTTATGACGAAGATGGAGTCCCAATAGTTTCAGGTCTAATGGATGGAAGATTAGGAACACTTGAACCAAGGCAGAAATGTAGAACTTGTGGTAACACAGCAGTAGCTTGCCCAGGCCACTTCGGACACATAGAACTTGCCGAACCTGTTATTCATGTAGCATTTGTCAAACTAATTCATCGATTACTGGCAGTCACATGTCGAAACTGTGGGCGAATTCTTCTCTCAGACGAAAAGATAAAGGAGTATGAAGAAAAGATCAAAGAAGTTAAAACCAGATTAAATACAGTCCCTGACTCTCTTTATAAAAAGATCCTAAAACATGCAAAGAAGACCATGGAATGTCCTCAGTGTGGAACTCAACAATATCCAATAGAACTTGTTAAGCCAACCTCATTCCATGAGGCTATTGAAGAAGGCGCACCTAAACTTCCTCCAAGTGCTATAAGAGAGAGATTGGAAAGGATTACTGATGATGACCTTAAAATTCTAGGCATAGACCCAAAAGTTGCTCGAATAGAATGGATGATTCTTCAAGTACTACCTGTACCACCAGTTACTGTCAGACCCTCAATAACATTGGAGTCAGGGATAAGATCAGAAGATGACCTAACACATAAACTCGTCGATATAATACGGATAAATCAGAAACTAAGTGAAGCTTTAGAATCTGGCGTACCAATAAACATAATCCAAGAACTTCATGAGCTTCTTCAATACCATGTAACGACATACTTTGATAATGAAGTCTCAGGATTACCGCCAGCAAGACATCGCTCAGGAAGGGCTCTCAAGACAATATGCCAGAGATTGAAGGGTAAGGAAGGACGATTCAGGGGCAACCTCTCCGGCAAACGTGTAGACTTTTCAGCAAGAACTGTAATTTCCCCAGACTTGAACCTAGACATAAATGAGGTCGGGGTTCCAATAGCACTGGCGTCAAGATTGACAGTTCCAGAAAAGGTGACTGAATGGAATCTAGAGAAAATGAAGCAACTAATACGGAATGGTCCAGAGCAATATCCTGGGGCTCTATATATAGTTAGAACCGATGGCAGAAGAATAAGACTGGAGTTTGTACCTGAAAGAGAAAGTATAGCAGAAAGTCTACAGCCAGCATTCGTGGTTGAGAGACATCTAAAAGATGGTGATATTGTCCTATTCAATAGACAACCTTCACTTCATAGAATGTCTATCATGGCTCACACAGTGAAGGTTTTACCTTTTAAGACTTTTAGATTGAATCCATGCGTCTGTCCACCATACAACGCCGACTTCGATGGTGATGAGATGAATCTTCATGTTCCACAAGGAGAAGAGGCGAGAACAGAAGCAAGCCTTCTCATGCAAGTACAAGATCAGATACTATCTCCTAGATATGGAGGACCAATAATTGGAGCAATAAGAGACCTACTAAGCGCATCTTTCCTATTAACAGCTAAGGAAACGTTCCTAACTAAAGAGAAGGCAGGAAGACTACTTGCTGCAGCAGGATATGTCGGAGATCTTCCTCCGCCAGATGTAAAAGGACCAAATCCATTATGGTCTGGAAAATCAATATTCAGCATCTTCATTCCAGAAGGTCTTAATTTCACATCAAAATCGAATATCTGTAGTGTATATAAATGTCCAGATTGTCGTAAAGAAAAATGCCAACATGATTCCTACATAGTAATAAAGGATGGTAACTTGAAACAAGGCGTAATCGACAAGAATTCAATTGGAGCCGAGAAATCTGAAAGTCTATTCCATAGAATTGTAAAAGATTACGGATCGACAGTTGGTAAAGACTTCCTCAATTCTATAGCCAGACTCCTAGATAGATACATGACACTCAGAGGATTTACTTACGGCTTTGATGAACTTGCGATATCAGATGAAGTTCGTCAAAAGATTAGAAAGGCAACTGAAAATGCTGAAGAAAGAGTCAATGTTTTAATCGAGAGCTATAGAAAAGGAAATCTTGACAGATTGGCTGGTCAGACCATAGAAGAGAGCCTTGAGATATACATTATGAACGAATTATCAACGGTCAGAGACTTGGCTGGACAATATGCTGACAGCTACTTCCCAGAAGATAATGAAGGCATAATAATGGCCAGAGCAGGGGCAAGAGGATCTATGCTGAATATTGGTCAGATGACAGCTTGTTTAGGTCAACAATCAATCCGAGGAAAAAGAATTCTTAGAGGTTACCGTGATAGAACTTTACCTTTCTTCGAAGCGAATGATGCAGGCGCAGAAGCTCGAGGCTTCGTATATGCTTCATATAGAGATGGTCTCAACCCAACAGAATTCTTCTTTCATGCTGTTGGTGGTAGAGAAGGGCTAGTTGACACTGCTGTCAGAACTCAACAAAGTGGCTACATGCAAAGACGATTAATCAATGCATTGGAGCATATTAGAGTCGAATATGACGGAACGGTGAGGGACTCAACTGGAAATATTATACAATTCAGCTATGGTGAAGATGGAGTAGATACTACCAAAAGCGACCATGGAAAAGCAGTTAACATTGAACGATTGGTCGACAGTGTGAGACTATCTTCTGCCAAAGGAGCAATTGCTGGTAAAAGATACATAGAATCGAAAATAGATTCGATTTCAAAAAAACTTCCTCAGAGTCTAGTTGATGAATTGAGGAGAAATCTTCAAGGAGCCAAACTAACACGTAAAAGTGTCGATCAAGCCATAAGTCTTACTATAGATAGTTATGTTAAAGCTCTTATTGAACCTGGAGAAGCTGCTGGAATCGTATCAGCGCAATCAATAGGTGAACCAGGTACCCAAATGACTCTAAGAACTTTCCACTTCGCTGGGGTAAAGGAACAGAACGTGACGTTAGGCCTTCCAAGACTCATAGAGATAGTTGACGCCCGAAAAATACCATCAACTCCAACTATGACTATCTATCTTGAAAAGAAATACAGGAACAGAGAAAAAGCTGAACAAGTTGCAAATGCTGTCACGCACACAATATTAGAAGACATAACTGATAGTATAGTTTCGGACATAGCTAAGATGAAGGTAATGGCTGAACTCAATCCCAATACAATGAAGGACCGTGGTATAACACTCCAAGAGGTTCGAGAAGCTCTAAAACCTCCGAACAGCCAAGTCAAGATAGATAGATATGACGTAGAAGTAACTCCTAAGGAGATGGAAATCCCTCAATTCAAACGGTTTACGGCACGACTTAGACAATTCAAATTGAAAGGTGCTCCATCGGTAAGAAGGGCCCTTGTATTAGAGGATCAGGGTGAATGGATCATTAGGACTGAGGGTTCTGGTCTAGATGTTGCATTAAACCAGCCAGGGGTAGACAAGACAAGAACAATCTCAAATAATGTTCATGAAGTTGCAGAGGTCCTCGGAATAGAAGCTGCTAGGAATGTTCTAATTAAGGAAGCAATGTCTGTCCTTGATGAACAAGGATTAGATGTTGACATTAGACACGTGATGTTAGTTGCTGATATGATGACAAACTCAGGTGTGGTACTTCAGGTAGGAAGACACGGCATCAGTGGTGAGAAATCATCTACACTTGCTAAAGCAGCTTTCGAGATCACGATTCCAACTATAGTTGATGCAGCAGTAAAAGGAACTAAAGATATGCTAAAAGGTGTAGCAGAGAACGTAATAGTTGGACGACAGGTACCTATGGGAACGGGACTGATCGATGTCTACATGTCTATGCCAGAAAAGGAGAAAAAATGATGGATTTCAACAAACAAATAAACATAACTTTGAAGACTGGTAAAACAGAGTTTGGATGTAGAAGTGCATCAACAGCAGCGAAGCAAGGTAAGGCAAAACTGATAATCCTAGCATCTAATTGTCCAAAAGAATACAAGAATGAAATCATGAGAGATGCGAAGAATTCAGGTATATCGACATACACGTATGATGGAACTAGTATGGAGCTTGGCAGTGTTTGCGGGAAACCATTTATAGTCGCTGCCCTAACAGTTAGAGAACCTGGAAACTCAGAGATACTAAAATTGGCTGAAAAAGAAGATGCAATCCCAAAGGATTAGGCTCAAAGGCGAAGAGATGCGGCTCATAGCCCTTTTCGAAAGTATCACAGGGGCAACATCTCAAGATTGTCTAATTGATGAAGAAAATGATAGAGTTATCCTCATTGCTAAAAAAGGTGAGATGGGTTTGGCTATCGGAAAAGCTGGAAGGAACATAAACACACTCAGAAAAATGACTGGTAGGAATATAGATGTAGTTGAAGCTGCCGACGAACCTAAACAATTGATAAAGAATGCTCTAGCCCCAGCAAAAGTAAAAGACATACGGATAACTGAAAAGCCAGATTCCAAGATAGCTGTGGTCGAGGTTAATTCACAAGACAAAGCAATAGCGATAGGAAAGAATGGAAAGACAATAGATAAGACGAGGATTCTTGCAAAAAGATATTTCCAGATAGATCAGGTTATAATAGCCTGAATTTTTGTTTTTTTCAACTAATTTCTATACTTTATACTATAACCATTATTCCGAAAAATAGCATATATGGTGAAAAAGGTTGAGACTCAATAATGTTGAGATAGAGGATACTTTCGCAGAAGCTTTCCCCATGTACATTGGAAGATTTAT
>JBAUBP010000274.1:0-5328 GCA_049676905.1 Bathyarchaeia archaeon | reverse complement strand
GAGACCAAGTAACAGCAGAAATCATAAGACGATACATACGCTACCAAAAGAGTGCCAGAAATATTCAGCTAGAACTGTGGGACGAAAGTTCTTGAAAGCCCCGCAGCTTGCTGCGGGGTAGTTTACTTTTCTTATTTTCATAAGTTCTTTCCTGAAAGTTCAAGCCCGTTTGAAGAGAAACCACAAAATAACAGAAACAAGATGGAATTGTAAGAGACTCGGTTTGAACACCTAATCGGGTTTAACAATATCCTTTAAGGCAAACCCCAAAATCTGATGGTGCCATCCGCTGAACCTGAGATCAGGATCTTTCCATCAGATGAAAAGTTTAGCACATTAATTCTGCTTTTGTGCCCTGATAGCGTATGAAGAATTCTTCCATATTTAGTATCGTGCAAATTGATATCACCGTAAATGTCTGCAACCGCGACAATGGGACTTATTGGTGAAAATGCAATCCCTTCTTTACCAAATTCAGTTCGGAATCCGACAGCTTCTCTTTCCTCAGACCATGAAATGTATCCTGGTTTAAAATTCCATAGAAGCACTTTTTGAGGTTGTTTATCTGGATCTGGACATCTTTCTGGAGACGCCGTAATTATTTCTTTGCCATCAGGTGAAAACTTTATGAATAGCCACGCACATCCATCAAGAGTATTAATAACCGTTCCATCTTCTTGGTTCCAAGTCACTATGGTGGCAGCCGTAATTGCAGCGATTGTTCTCCCATCAGGAGAGTAATCAATATCATCAAAACCGAAACGAAAATTTCCTTTATCCATTTGCCCTGTTATTTCACCATCGCTTACCCTTAATTTTCTTACACTGAATTCTTGTGCGTAAGCTAAATATTCCCCATCGGGCGAAAAATCCATATCATAAATGTCAGTAGATCTAAAAGTAGAAATTGGATGCCAATCTTTAAGTTGAAAGACATGGATCCCATTCATATATCGAGCTGCTAAGAATTGGGAATCTGGTGAGAATAATACTTGAGCTATGTTTTCATTATTTTCAACTTCTAGCGTCCTGACAATTGATAGATTTTCGGTATCCAAAATATAGGCCTCTGGTCCCCAATTAGTTGAGGGATGAACATAAGCTAACATTTTTCCATCTGGTGACAAGTTAAAAGTTCTTATTTGTCCTGAATGACCTGTCATTGATTGTAAAATTTTTCCTTCATTGACATCCCAAACAATGACCGAACCGTCCATTGAACCAGTAACAACCATTTCACCATCAGGTGAAAAAGACATGGCAGCAATTCTATTTTTATGACCTTGTAGTATATGTATCAATTTTCCATCAGGCAGATTCCATAATCTGACCGTATTATCTACACCACCGGAAGCTAATATGGAACCATCAGATGAGGTTGCCACAGATGTCACGGCATCTGAATGTCCAGTTAATCTCCCAAATATACTGCCACCTGGTATTTTCCATAAAAGCACATTTTTATCGATTGTACCGCCTGCAAGGTATTTCCCATCACCCGAAATTATTATTTTGTATATGAATCGCTCATGCCCTGTGAGAGATTTTTCTATACTTCCATTTTCAAGATTCCACAATAACAGGCTACTTTGCGTAGCAGATATACTTCCAACTTGACCATAACCTACTGAACCAATAAATTGCCCATCAGGCGAGAAAGTAACGCTCTTCACATTCCATCCATGTCCTTCCAACACTTTTGGTTTTGATTCTGTAAATGACCAAACCCGCACTTTTCCATCATAGCATCCGGAAGCAATTTCAGAACCATCTGGAGAAAAATCGATACTGTCAACCCCTTCTGGGTGTTGAAAACTTGTTTTATTCTTCAATTCTTCATTCTCAATAATCCATACCTCAACAATTCCTTCAAGATGATTCCCTTTCTTCTCTGCTGTAGCCAACATTGATCCGTCTGGTGAGAAATCCAGTTCTACAGCATTCAATTTTGTTTCAACAAAATCAACTTCTTCGAGTGTCTGGCTATCATATAGATATATTCCCAATCCTGTGGCGAGAGCAATGTAATTTCCATCGGGAGACCATTCAATATCCTCAATTGCACCTTTTCCATAGCGAGCAATTTCCCGAATTTTAGAGACATTATCAACATCAATCACTTGATGAAAGTCCGGAATTTCAGTGCCCTGCAGAATTGGAAATGATAATGCAGACGTTGGTGTTATTGTGGGCGTTGATGATTGGGTGGGAGTGGGTGATTGAGTGATTGTTGGAGTATTAGAAGGTGTTGATGTATTAGAGGGTTGAAGGATTTCAGTCGTAATTATTGAAGGGCTTGGTGTTAGTAATTGTTGTGTTGATGGGGTATTTGTAGATGTACAAGCTAATAGCAGTTGAGAAAATATCATCAGAAAAGAAAAAAGTGCTAATCTAATTCTCTTTCTGTTTAGAAATCTTGGAAATTTTCTATTCCCTGATTTCATGATCCCCATCCCTTGATGTTTTCTATTCCTAGAAATTATAAGTTTTAACATAAGAAATAATCGTTGAAGCTTTTAGGAAATCTCTCGTCTCACAACATTTCTAGCCCTAGAACATCTTATTAAGGAATGCCCCATAAGCGAATTGTTCCGTCTTTTGAGGCAGATATTAAGTATTTACTGTCTGGTGTGAATGCAAGGAACTGTACTAATCCATTATGTCCAGTTAGCGTTTGAAGTATTTCTCCATCCGGAGCGCGTAATAATTGAATATTGTCTTTATCAGTGATTGCAATAATTTTACCATCTGGAGAGTATGCAAAAGAAATTACGTATAATTCCTTATTCCAAATTTGACTGTTATCTTCGTGTCTCCAGAGACTAATGGCATTTAATCGCATATTTGATAATCGGGAAGCTACTGAATACCATTGACTGATAGCCCGGGTACTTGAGGCTACTAACAAATTATCTCCATCTGGAGAAAATTTTAATAGGTATATCAATCCTCCTTGTTCTTTTATTGCGTTTAGTAATTTACCATCACGAGGGTCCCAAAGAAGGATATCATTCCCAATTCCACCCACTAAAACCTCCCTATCTGAATAGAATTCTAGTGCTCCTGCTGTGAGACCATTAAATTCTCCCAGATCCATTTCAACAATTTTCTCTGTTTCGAGATCTACAATTCTGACCTTAAAATCTAAAGAATAAGCAAGGTTTTTTCCATCAGGTGAAAAAGCTATATCACGTATTCCTTTTGTTCTTAATGTTAACAACGTAGTCCAATCAGATACCTGCCAAAGTTGAATTGCATTTTGTGAGTATGCAGCCATGATTTCTCCGTTAGGCGAAAAAACCACCTTATTTGCACCTTTTTCATTCTCAATTTCTAATGTTTTTATTTGCTCACCAGTATTCATGTCCCAAATAGTTATCGTTGAGCTTGAATATATAATTTCAGCTGCAAGGCGGTTGTAAGGACTAGCAGCAGCCAAGAAATTCCCTTTTGGTGAGAGACTCAAATTCCAATAATCACCCGATAAGTCCTCTTTCCACTGAGCAATTTCTTGTAGCTTTTCCACATTTGATACCTCAATTACCAAGCTTTCCTTCGGTATCGGGGTACCTGGAAGGAACGGTAAAGAAAGGGTAGGTGTTGGTGTATTTGTTGAAGTATGAATGATTGTTGAAGTGGGTAATTTAGTAAAAGTAGCGGATGATGATGGCATAGTCGTCGATATCGATTGAATCAACTCATCCTCGGTGATGGAGGGAATATGAGTGTTAGTTGTAGACAGAGATGTTATGGGTGCAGTTGTACAACCGACAAATAAATTGCTTATTAAGATCGGTGTACAACAAAATAAGATATTGATGATATTCTTTTTTCTTAGCAAACCTGCTTTGTTTCTTAGCATAATCTCCTCCTATGATTTCTATTCCATTTGCAATATTATAAGCTGGTAATCATAGAACTTCTAATTGAAAAATTTGATATTGTTACATCGCACAACCTTTCTTTTAAGACGTCAGTTTAGCCTCAATCAAAACCTTTCATTCCCTATTTTATTCATAATCGAAGCTAATTTCTTTTTTCGCTAACCTATAATTATTAATAATCTGGTTTATGTTATAGGTTTATCGGACACTCAAAATTTTAATAAGTGCATTTAATATTGGCGTAAGAGAGATGTATGTTCCCGGAGTTCTCGTCTAATTATCTATGAAGTTAGGTGATTATTTTGATTTTTTGCCCGATCCAATCTTGATATCCAGTTGTAACATTTCTTTCATAAGTTTCAATATCACCAAACCAAAAAGACTAATAAGTAACGTTGCTAAAGCCGTAAGTAAGGTCAATAAGGCTATTAATATGCTTGAGATAATCATACTCATCGCACCGATAAGGCTATATTACATTGTGGAAACGCAGATTGCAACATGGATTCTTTTCAAATTCGAATCGATAATTGACTCCCCAAATCCAGTGAGTGCATTTTCCATTTGATCATATCAATAACTAGCAAGTTTGAGGGTTTTTTGTTAATGTATGAATATGGGGGAGAAGGGCCAATCACATACACAAAATATACTCGCATATTGGTTTGTTAAGGGGTTTAACCTGTCATGGTTTCAGTTATTTATAAAACTTTTAGATCCCATTCTCTCTTTGGTTACCAAATCTCATGGGAGAGAAGTATACGAAGTGCTCGAGTATGAATCAACATTGGAATTGAAAGACATCCGAGGCGAGAATACTTCTTTTCGAAAAAGAGAAAGGGTCCGATATCTAAGAGATAACATCATAGCTTATCAGGATCAAGCTTGGGGAGATGGTGAGATCTTACTGAATTACAAATGTAACCCTGGTTATCCGGTTGACCGATATAGACCAGGCAATAAAACTTACATTTTGATCTCTTTGCGTGAAGTAAAAAATAGGGGCGATATTGATGAGTTCAATATTCTATGGAACATTCGAAATGGATTTCTTCGAAAGACCGAGCTCTGGGAAACCACCATTAGCCATCCAACTAAACATCTCAAAATCAACGTTATCTTTCCCCAAAAGCGTCCACCACTTGAAATTGTATTGATTGAAGGAGCTTCTCAAAAAAGACAAAACCTTGATGTGAGTAATCAGAACCAGCTTCCTGATGGTCGTTGGGTAGTTACTTGGAGTAAACATCGACCGCGAACACGCGAGAGTTACATCTTACAATGGAAGTGGTAAAACCATACGATGGCACTTAAAAAGTATATGATATCCCTCAATCGATAATCCAAGTGCGTATTCCGGTGATGTCGATCGCGTATTCCGGGTGATGCCGATCACCTAGACCGGTCATGGCGATCGCCGGTCAGGGGAGAGATGGCTGGATAG
>JBAUBP010000273.1:0-2856 GCA_049676905.1 Bathyarchaeia archaeon | reverse complement strand
ATTGTTTTAACATCAGAATCAGAAATCCCAGTCGATGTATTTGCATATCGATCGAAAAGATTCTGTCTAGGCATGAGTAATTTCTCCAGTTTTCTCTATTGTAATTTTGGTGAATATATAAGATTTCGAATTACGTTTGAAACAAATTAGTAGAAAACCTATAATTGATTTACTTAATATTTGAGCGCGCGCTAAATGGAAGTGACTATTATTTAAAAAAGAAGAAAAGAATGTTGAAAATATGTTTGTTGATAAAAATAAATTCTAAAAAATAAATCGTAAAGTAAAAGGGCTTCAAATGAGGATAAAAAATACTAGTCGATATCCTAATAGTGATATTCTACGATTAGTCGAATTCGCTTCTAAGGGAACAAGTTCAGAGAGAGTGGAAATGCATGTAAAAAATTCAAAATGGGCTTTTGCTGGAAGAGCTTGGCATGATGTTGGAAATAGTAGTATAATAAAAGTTGATGATCAAATAGATGATCTAATTGTTATAAGAATCGGTTCTCCAGATAAATTTCCAATGAATTTCAAATATCCTGGACTAAAGAGAGCGCCAAAATATACTCTAAATAATTGGAAAGAGGCTATTGTATCTTTGACAGCTCATGAATTGTATCACATTAAACAACGAAGAACAAGAAAAAGAGCTAGTGAGATCAAAGCTGAGACATGGGCTATGAAGAAATTAAAAGAATATAGAGAAATTGTTTGACTGGTATTGATTTATCAATTGATTTTTTTTAAAAAAAAATATTTGAAAGTAATAAAGGAATGTAGATCTTTAACAATTAGATTATGATTTAACATTTATCTTAGATTTAGATTCACGTTTAATATCCTCTAGCATAGATTTCATGTCATATCTCATTCTCCATCCCCATTCTTTTTTAGCACAAGTATCATCAATGAATCCAAATCCTTTGCCCATTAGCTTGACGATTTCGGGATCTGGTTTGAAAGCAATCTTTGCAGAAGGAATATGTTTTTTGACTTCATCCACAAATTCTTTAGCTGTTAATGAAATACCTGCTAGATTATAGACACGGGTTTTAATGTTCTGACTTGGAGCGTCATGAATCATAAGGAGTGCAAGTGCAGCATCCTTGTAATATAAACAAGGATTTCTGGTGTCTTCGTTTACCCAAACGTCGAAGGGATTATTTGACAAAGAATTTTCAATCATCCATGACATGTATTGAGACATATGCTTTGTCCGTGCGCCTAGACCAATTACAGTAGGGTATCTTATCACTCTGAAATCAAGTCCGAATTTCTTGAAATAGAATCGTCCCAGATTTTCGCTAAAAAGTTTGGTTATTCCATACATGCTTTCTGGTTTTTGAATAGTTGACTCATTAATTGGTAAAGCGTATCCGGCATATACGGCTGTAGTGCTTGTGAAAATAACTTTTTCAACATCAAATAGTCTCGCAGCTTCGAGAATATTAAGGGTTCCATCTGCATTTACTCTGTAAGCAGCCCATGGATTGGCATCCGCAGGTATGCTAAGCATTGCCCCCAAATGAAAAATGCTCTTGATATTATACTCCTTTACGGCGTTAAAGACTTCTGACCAATTTGATAGGTCACCGCGAATGATAGTTATCTTATCTTTAATTTTTTTAATAGCATTTATGTTAGGTGAAATATCAAAAAGTACGACTTTGTCTCCTTGTTCTACGAGACGATTCGCCAATTCAGAGCCGACAAAACCCGTACCGCCTGTGATCAATCGTGTCATTTTATTTTACCTTTTTTTTACTCAATTAGAACATTACGTGGAAGTTATATTGATTTGTAAATGGAATATTCAATTATAGATTTCAGTATTAGATTTGATTTCCTGTATAAAGTCAATTATTGATTGTTCTGCGTTGAATTTTCTTTTCCAACTCCAATCCTTGATGGCGGCTGATTCATCGATCTTCTGGGCCCAACTTTTTACTATCCTTGTCTTTTCTGGATCTGGTTTGAAAAAGATTTTCGCATCTGGTATGGTCCTCTTAACTATATCTGAGATTTCTGCTGCAGTTAAAAGTTCTCCTGCTATACAATACATTCTCGATTTCAACAAATCAGACGGTGCATCGTGTAACTCAATAAGACATCTTATTGCATCCTTATAATATAAAACTGGACAGACGGTATCCTCTGAAACAAATACTTCATAGGATCTATTCAAAGCTGGTTCTTGAATCATGAGTGTAGTGTATGAAGATAGTCCTCCTAGTCCCCTTCCTGGTCCTATTATTGAAGGAAATCTAACCCCTCTGAAGTCAAGTCCAAACTTCCGCCCAAAGTATTCTCCTAGTAATTCGCCACAAACTTTTGATACACCATACATTGAGAAAGGTCTCTGGGGAGAAAGATTAGTAATTGTTTCTGTTTGACCAAGACTATAGGTAGCAATTGAACTAATGAATGTCAATTTCTTTACATTAAAAATATTGGCTGCTTCTAATATATTGAAAGTGCCATTAATATTTACGATATAGGCTGCTAGTGGGTTATTTTCACAAGCCTCCGATACCAAAGCACCAGTATGAAATATTTCATCTACACTGTAGTTTTTTACTACTTCCAATACTTCTGGCCATGAAGAAAGGTCGCCTTTCTTGAATTTTACTTCAGGAGTTAATTCGGATAGATCTTGATATTTTCTCGGCGGGAAAATATCAAAAAGGATTACCTCTTTCCCTTTCTCTTTAAGAGTTCTGGCAATATTCCATCCGATAAATCCTGTTCCTCCAGTGATCAATGTAGTCAAAGTAATTCACACTAGCAATCAGAATTAATTCGTAATTATAAATTATTCTTACAATTTAGATAATCCTTCAGATAGCTCTTTTA
>JBAUBP010000272.1:0-1892 GCA_049676905.1 Bathyarchaeia archaeon | reverse complement strand
ATTCTTTCTGGAGAGGGCTAGGTTCCTCTTCAACCGTCTCAGCCAAATGTGCAATCTTTCCGAATTCCATATTCATTCCAGTGGCAAAGACAACAGCAACTCCAGAACCTGAGGCCACGTTAGTTCCACCAAAGACTATATTCGGGAGTTGGTATGAATGTTGGACGGTTTTGGGAGCGAGTGGATGAGAAAATTTTGGGACTGGTCGAGACTCACCTGTCAATGTAGATTCATCGGTCAAGATTTGGAAATCTTTTATGAGTCTTGCATCTGCGGGTATCCTATCGCCTTCAGATAAAATAACGATATCTCCAGGAACAATATCCCTTGTAGGAACTTTTTTTTCAGCTCCTTCGCGAATAATTCGAGTATTTTGAGGAATGAGTTTCTGCAACTCTTTCGTGGTTTTTTCGGCGCGATATTCTTGCCAAAAACTGAATATGCCATTTACTATTATAACCGCAATTATTGCAAAAGTCAGTTGAGGCATATTTGTGGCGTAAGCCATTACAGAAGCCAACCACAAGAGGATTGCCATCGGATGCGTGAGATTGACTAAAAATCTTTGCAACAGAGATTTTCCACGAACCTCCCTAATCTCGTTGGGTCCAAATCTTTGAAAACGAGAAGAAACTTCATCTAGGCTGAGACCATCAGATCGACTATTTAGGGTCTCAAGTACTTTTTCAGGATGGGAAGAGTAATACGGTTCAAGCCTAAAAGATTCTTCTTGAGACAAATGATAAGACCCTGAATGAATTCCTTTCCCGATCTAAAGTATCTAATGAACTTTCTGTCTAGCTAATATTTTGACTATCCATATTAATCAGTACTTAAAGGAGATTCACGTCAAACGTTGGCTCCTCACAGAAGTAGAATTTGTGGAGCAATACAAATAGGTCAGTCGATATCTAAGATTCTATCCTAATTTGGAGTCAGTTATCATTGGATACGGCGATCAAGACCATTAATCTGACAAAAAAATTCAAGGATATTACTGCCGTTGACGATCTGAATGTTGAGATCAAACAAGGCGAGATCTTTGGTTTACTTGGTCCAAATGGAGCTGGTAAGACTACTACGATCTCAATGTTGTGTACAATTTTGAAGCCGACTGCAGGATCTGCCCAAGTTAATGGTTATGATATACTGAAAGAACCTGAAAAGGTACGGAGATCCATTGGAATAGTCTTTCAACAGCCTAGTGTAGATGATATCCTAACAGGCTTCGAAAATCTTCGTCTTCATGCAATGTGGTATGGTGTTCCCAGGGAAACACGTGAGAAAAGAATAGACGAAGTCCTCGAACTGGTAGGATTACAATCTAGACAGAAGAGTCTCGTGAAAACCTACTCTGGAGGTATGAGAAGGCGACTTGAGTTGGCTAGAGGATTGCTCCACCTCCCAAATGTACTTTTCTTGGATGAGCCAACCTTAGGACTTGATCCACAAACTCGAGAACATATATGGGAATATATTGAAAAAATGTCAAGAGAGCGTGAAATGACGATTGTGCTAACCACGCACTACATGGAAGAAGCTGACAACCTTTGTGACAGAGTGGCAATAATCGATCAGGGAAAGATAGTTGTAATGGATGCACCTGACTCATTGAAGGAGAAAGTTGGTGGAGATATAGTCTATCTAAAGACAACATCTGCAGATACAAACAAATTTAGAGAAATCAAAGAAGTTAGTAAGATAGAGAAAAAGGATGATTGTATAATTCTTACAGTAAAAAATGCAGGTGAACATCTTCAAGAGATCCTTGAAATTTCTGGAAAAGTTGAAAGAGTTGAAGTAAGATCAGCAAGCCTTGAAGATGTCTTCATCAATTATACGGGCAAAGAAATCAGAGCCGAGACCGGTGAAGGTGGCATTGTTCAGAGAAT
>JBAUBP010000271.1:0-2372 GCA_049676905.1 Bathyarchaeia archaeon | reverse complement strand
GACATTTCCTATTTACATCTTAAAATGCTTATACAAATAAAAATTTGAAAATTTACGATGTGTATTACGAATTTGAGTCATTAGATTACAGTGGTCCTCTATAGAATTTTGTTGTTGGACATGCCAGACATTGTTTATTCTTATATTTTTCACATTTATCGCATCTTGCCCCACAAGGAGTAGTTTCTGAGTTCTTGTTTGGAGATACTCTTATACAAAGAAATTCGGGATGTATTGGAAAGCTACCGATATTGACTTCTGATCTCCTGACACCTTTCTGAACTCTTGGAGAGCAGGTACCAATGACGCTTTCAAGTGTGGAAAAGTTTTCACCTACGACCACTGTGAGTAGATTTGATGCGCTTAGGCCGGATAAGAAAACTGTTCGAGGACAGTTTTTGAATAGTTTCATTAGTTCGTCTAGTCGTTGTGAATTTTCAACTTCGACATTTATTGCTGCGACTTTCATATCCAATGTTTGAGGATTTAAACAGGCGGAGATGTTTAGCAATCCTTTATCACGCAGTTTTGCTAAACGTTTTCGAATTGCAACATGTGATATTCCAGTTTTTTTTGCAATATCAGTTAACGCTGTCCTGCCGTCTTTCTGTAATTCTGATATCAGAATCTTGTCGACTTTGTCTAGCTTGTTTGACAATTTAACTCTACCAAAATACTTCAGTTAATAATTTTAACTTTCATACTTTTAAAAGTATATTTATTAAATCACAATTAGATAAGGAAGAAAGAAATTAGTACAAAAAATGATTTCTGATGTGAGATATGACAAATATTGGTAATTGAAATGGTTCAAGATATTTATGATCAAATTAAACAGAATTTTTCCAAATTAATAGATAATAGGAATTTTTGGAAGGAAAAAGTAGTAATCAAAACTCGAATACTTGAGCCACAAGAGGCCATAGGAAATCCTGAAAGAACAGACTTTCCATTACTGAAAGGCAAAGAGAGAATTATGCAAGCCGATTTTAAAGGCTCTAACGGCCAAGCCTTTACCGACATGTATGGAAATTTTGAGGGAACATTAGATCAAATAATGGACATGAATCTAAACAATAATTATAGAAGAGCTATCTTCGTCTCCACAATTAATGCGGTGATGCGTCACTTAACTCTAATTGAAGGAACAATTCATTGTAAAGATGACGACCCTGAATTTTGTGGAGAAGAATTAGTCAAGCATATTTCGGCAAATTATGGAACCCCAAAAATAGCTTTTGTTGGGTTTCAACCAGCTCTCATCGAACATTGTTCAAAAGTATTTGAAGTCAATGTGTTAGATCTTGATAGAAAAAACATAGGTAAAATGAAATTTGGTTTAACAATTCTTGATGGCGAAAAAGAAATTGACAGAATCCTGAAATGGTGTGATTTAGCTGTAGTTACAGGCTCTACCTTCGTCAATGGAACAGCCCAAAAAATAATTGATCAGATGAAAGGCAAATCTATTTTATTCTATGGTGTAACTGTGGCTGGAATAACCGAGCTACTTAATCTAGATAGATTTTGCTGTCGTGCTAGATAGAAAAAGTAACTTGAACCTTATCTAAAATAATTGAAAAATCAGATTCAGTGTTCGCGCTTCATTCTAGTTGTTGCTATTGCGTGTTATTACAAAATATTTAATATGTGCGATAGCACAAAATATATTTACCGGATTGTATATGGTAAAACATTAGGAGACTGTTATCGGGATCAGTGAGATATGCCTATAGCTTATGTCCTGATTAATGCAGAATTAGGCAGAGAAAAGGCCTTACTGAAAGATCTAAGAGCTATAGAAAATATCAGCGAGGTATATTTGGTCTATGGGGTTTACGACATCATTGTTAAAGTGGAAGCTGAAAATATGGAGAAACTTAAGGAGATTTTAACTTTCAAGATTAGAAGATTAAGTGATGTTAGAAGCACTCTAACCATGACCGTAGACGAAAGTATCTGATTATTTTAATTTATCATAAGAAGTAAAATTCATTTTTGAATCAATAAAAAGATCATATCGCATCTTTCTTTTAATCCGGATGATTGCTTACAATTCCATGATCTGTTATCGATACCCAATGTTCATAATCTGATTGTAAGATTTTCATTTTTTCCTTAATAAATTTTCGAAGAAAATTCCTGTGCCTAGGATTATCCCAATACCAAGAAAGCCAGAGGCGATATAACCTGCCACATGTGATAATTTTGGCATAGTATAGTCGAAGAATGGTGTCCAATTCATGTCTTCAGACAAATCATGAAGTTCAATTTTTTCAGCTGCAATATCAAGAGGTTCATGAAATCCTACTATGTCAGCCAGTATAACCCCAAAAATAGGACTAACAAGAATTATGGTTACTAGAAAAATC
>JBAUBP010000270.1:0-2649 GCA_049676905.1 Bathyarchaeia archaeon | reverse complement strand
CTCTAATAATTTACAAATTTCAGTATATTATTCTTAAGATAAATTGTAAAATTTACTTTATAATGTAAATATGTTGAATTCTCTGAGTCAATTGAAATTCTAATACTAAAAACTAGCGAACAATTAACACAGGACATTCTGCGTGATGACTTACACTATTGCTAATGCTCCCAAGCAGAAACCTTTTTGCTCCACTTAAGCCTCGACTTCCTATTACTATCAAGTCGCTTCTTTCTTCTTTAGCAATATTTATTATTGTATCTGCAACCTGTCCTGTCTCAAGTCTAGTTGAGGCTTCCAATCCTAAGGACTCAGCTATTTTTGTTGTATTTTTCAAGACGTTATGACCTGACTCCTCAAGAGGTCTATAATCGATAATTCCAGCTTCTACTCCTAATATTATTGGAGGTGGAACAACACAAAGCAATGTTATTCTTGAATCGTATTTTTTTGCAATACTACAAGCATAATTTACAGCTTTATCAGAACTTTTTGAGCCGTCAACTGGCACAAGAAGCTTCTTCATCATAATTGCATCAGATTATTTCTTACAAAGTCGTAATGAAAAGCCTTCTTATTCTAAGACCTGATTCGTACTTGAAAAAGTTGTGAGATAGAAATTGATGATTTTTAATAATTTTTTTATGTTTACCAGCTTAGCTGGTTTGCTAAGCGTGCACTACACAGCTTTTCCTGCATATTTAATTATAACTATCAATAATTGCATTGAACGTGTTATATTTGAAAAGCATAATGTTTTGCATTAAAATATTAATTTAATAAAAATAGTTAAAAAATAATGTTTCTAAATTAAGTTCTCTAGTCTAGTTTATGATCATATTCCATAACCATCTCACCATTATTTAGCAATTTTTCGTTCAAATTGATTGCGATAACACTAAATAAAAACAACATAGTGCTAGATTAACGTGATTAAAATCAGGTTGTAATATTGAATCTTAAGCAGTTTTTAGATGATCATAATGTATGGCACCAATTCGTAACGAAATCTGAGACTATACACACAGCTGATGCTGCACATGTAACAGGAATAGAACTACATAAAGTCACAAAGAATTTGGTTTCAATTACTGATACTGGTGAATATGCCCTTTTGATAGTGCCGGGAGATAGTAAAGTAAATTTAAAAGAGGTTGCTAAAATGCTTAATGTAAAAAAAGTAAGGCTTGTACCTTTTTCAGATGCAGAAAAAATTAGTGGGTACCCACCTGGAGGTACTCCCTCAGTAGGACATAAAACACAGATGAGAACTCTCATAGAAAAAAAATTATTGAATTTTGAGACAGTTTATTGTGGTGGAGGATCCAGAGACAAACTCCTCGAAATAAGAGTTCAAGATATTGTCAAATTAAATGATGCCATAATTGCAGAACTTGTAAAATAGATATTAAGGGAATCTTATTCAAAGATCTGTTTAAACTAATGATAAGGGATCTTGATTGCCGGGGTGGCAGAGTGGCAAAACATTATTTGGGTCAATGCGCCGGACTCGAGAACTGCCGTCGCTATATCCGGTTCTCCGTAAGGAGATCGTGGGTTCAAATCCCACCCCCGGCGCCTTTTATGAATTAATTTTACATCAAAGATTTTGTAAAATTAACATTTTTTATGAGAACATGAGGAGTTAGTGTTGGTGTCTCGACCTCCCACCACTTTATCCAATTTTGTTTACTTGATAATGAATGGATGTTACGTAACATTCTCGGCATATTATCACTAATTCTCAATCCTTTAATAGACTGGTCTATTTTGCCTTTCTTTATTTTAAAAAGACCATCTCTGCATACTGTTGAAAAATCTCCTGCTCTATAATCTTGGAATCTAGTATACCAGTTATTAGTGATATATAGTCCGTCGTCTAGCTCAGAAAGTAAATTCTGAAAATCGTCTTGCCCTTTATTGATTATAATATTCCATGGTTGGGGAACGATCCATCCTGCATTTCCTGTAGATGAACTCTTGAACTTTTTTGCTGTTGAGGAATTATGAAGATAACTCCGAAGAATGCCATCTTTGATAATTTCAGTTCTACGAGTTGGAACTCCTTCATCATCGAAAGCCCTTGAGTTTATACCGTCAGTGATTGTACCATCATCAATTAATGTAAGAGAACTTGAAGCCACTCGCTTTCCTAGCATCCCTTTTAGAAATGATAGCCCAGAATCTACGTTGAAAGCAGATGTTGCGCTAATTACTTCATTTATTAGATTTGCAAATACGTTGGGTCCTAAAATAACATTATATTTACCGGGCTTTCCTTCAACTGGGTTGCTTGCCTCTTTTGCAATTTCAGCTGCAGCTTGTCCTGTCTTACTAGGAAAAAAATCTCGTTCTCTCCTAGCGCATAGGTTAGCTTGTCCCGATGCTTCACTATTAGTGAATGCTCTAACTGAAATCTCCAGTGATGATCTCATATCATATCCTGAAGCCCCAGTTGATGTTTCTATTTTAGTATCGATATTATTGAATAGAAGTGTACCTGCTACTCGCTTTGCCCCTATTTATAAGGCCCCATTAATAGCATCTTTTCTATATTCAACTAACCTAGAAGTTTGTATTGATTCAGATGTTGGATTAGATATATAATTGAAAGGTCCCCTAGGAAGTCTTTCATATTCTCTGTTTGGT
>JBAUBP010000269.1:0-5018 GCA_049676905.1 Bathyarchaeia archaeon | reverse complement strand
TTCCAGGATAGATTCCATAATCTCTAACGCCTCGATATCGAAACAATGAATATTTTACTCCCGCCCGGGGATCTGGTGGCGATATGACTCCTGCCATGCCTAAACCATTCAGAGTTAAAGTGGCACTTCTTGATGAGGAAGGAACATAAGTGAAGTTGAATGCTACTAATTCACCACTTGAATCTACGGCCTCCGCCAATAGAAATCTTCCAGGGTCAGGTCCTCCAATCGGTTGAGTCTGCAATCCTGCTGCACTATCATGAAAATGTACTGTAAAATTCAACGTGCCAGATATCCATAGATCGAGGAATAGATCCTCACTTAATGTTTGCTTATCAACAATTGTGACGGGATAATCTCGAAAAATTGCGCCTGAGATATCTGTCTGAATATATCCGTTAACATATGCGCGAATGAAATATGTACCAGGACCTAACCCATCAATCCATGTTGCAAATGTCTGTGGAACCATACCGCTGAGTCTTTTTGGAGCACCATAATGACGCTGAAATCCGAATTGGAATCGAAAGGATGAAGATTCAGAGCCAAGTCCTGTAACTGGATCAAAATTAGCTGTGGGACTGACCCACCAGACCTGTGATGGTCCTACACCATTATGAACTCCAAAAGGATCTATGAACGGGGGAATTGCTGTATTTGGATAGTAACTTATTGGGCCTTCCCAAGGAAAGGCAACCTGTTTGGGGGCGTTGGGTGCTGCTAGTTTATCAGAAGTAAATATTGTATTCCCGATAACATAAGATGTGTATGGTGAGTGCGTTAGATTTATTGGAGAATAAGAGTCAACATTCTGTTCAACATAATTATCGCTATCATATATGACTACGCTAATTGGGAGCTCACTCTTCCATGGTGTCCGACCAGAACAATTCTTTGAATATATCTCTCCTCGAATTTCAGGTCCAGGATTCAGATAAAAATCTGATAAGAGAGATTGTCCTCGAAGCACCATTACGCTATTAGCAACTAACTGTTCAGGAAAGCCTGCTGCACTCGCAAATATTTCATATATTCCAGGAGCAACTCCCTCTATTTCAAAATGGCCTCCTGCAGAAGAATTGAAATATCCTCTTGCTTCTACTCGCCTGTTTGTGGGTTCGTTTGTAATAGGATCTATTGCAGTTCCCACTGCTCTAATCATGCCTGGGACTCTGATTGGCTCTCCATAAAGTACTGGATTAGCGATTTCACCATGTCTTAAGGTTCCATATATGATGGCTGGATCTAACTCTGCTTTCACTAATAATGCAGGCCAATTCTCTACAGGCATTGTACTGTTGACGAGAGGATCACTCTGTTTCTTGACAGGATAATGACCTCCTAAAAATATTTTGAATAAGTATCTTCCAGCAATGTCTGGGGCCCTTAATTGATTGATTCTTATGTAATAATGCTCTTTCCACTCTCTCTCTGGTGTAAATTCCATACCGCTTCCTGTAGCTAAGATTTGTATAGCCCACCAGCCCGGTGCGAAGGGATCATTCATGTCAGCTTTACCGATGAATATTTGTCCATTATCTGATGTCAGTGTAGTCAGGATATTGGAACTGTCTCCTAGTTCCCAAATGATGCTTCCTGCTGGTTCAAATCCGTCTTGAATGAGTTCTCCGCTTTTATCGACTAAAGGAGCTGGAATGTATATTGTGATGTTATTATAACGGAACGTTGGCGTTGGATTCTCTTGGGATGTAAAAGCTGTTGGTTGTGAGAAATTTATTGCAAGAATAAGATCTCCAAAATTATCTTGATTAGGAGTTGAGGTTAATATTGCTCCTTCGGGAGAATAAGAATTGCTTGCGACTTGTAATGGCTGTTCAAAATCTTGGAAGGGTGATTGATATCCAGGAGGACCACTAGTATTTGTATAGAAATTGAAACCAGATCCAGGCCATAAATATGCTAAAGGCCCTGGGACATGTGCCGTACCAAACGTATTAGTTGGATTCAATTCATGATCATTAGATCTAAAATAAGGTGGTATATCGTTTAGATTACCTATAGTTGTATGGGCGAAAACTGGAGAAAAAAGTTGGGCCACTAAGAGGGTTACAAATAAAAAGAGAAAACCCCGGTGAACCATTCAACATTTGCTCCAATCAAATTAACATCATTTGGTTTCAATTTATTTCTAGGGTCTAGTTTTTTTTAGATTTGCGCTTTCGGATGAAATAATAAGCTATGGCACCTATTATCGCTACCCCAAAGAAAATCGGAGTTAATGAAGTTTCAGCGGGCTTAACATCAAGTGATAATAGAAGTGTATCATCTAACGAGTTATCCTCCTGGGTCCAATCTGTTCTCAGATCAAAATTATACTCTCTTTCCGGTGTATCAGAGTCTATATCCATTGTGAAAAAAGCTATCTTAGTCTCTCCAGCAAGCATTGTCCCAAGAAAATCTGTCAATGTTCCGGAAAAGAAGTTACCTACCCTAAGTTGTACTCTAACTGATTCTGCTTTAACAGCGCCAGTATTTTTTAATTCAATTCTGATTACTCTTCCAGCATCACCAGATGCTAGAGTTGTGGGTGTTATGCTGACGATATCAAACTTGACTTTCTCGTTGAGATATATTTGAACCTCGTCAATCGGTATAAGACCATCATCACTATCTATTGCCATTACCATGGCATATTTACCAAATTTTGCATCATCATCGACATCCACTATGAATCCCGCCTCCGACACTTGTCCAGGTGGTAGCGTTCCTATATAATGCCTATCTGAGTCACTTGATGACGGGCTGAATGGTTCTTTCAGATCTAATTTTAATTGGAGATCCTTGGCTGCAGCCTGACCAGAATTAACGATCTGGACTTTGATTTCAACCTGTTTGTTGGCGGGATAGAGTTTTGTTGGTGATGTAACTATGTTCTGTATACGAAGATCTCCTTTCCATATTGGAACATCGATAATCATCGTTTTTTCTACTTGCTGCAATTCTCTGGCTGACCTATATGATATTATGAGGTCATAGCGGTAGATTCCTTCACTAGCAAGTGGATCAACATCAACAGTATAGGTAAGAGTAAAACTAGATCTGGCTTCCATATCTCCAGCCATTTTTGAAATCGCGACTGATGAGTATTCTTTACCATCTCTATAGTAGGTATAAGAAAGTGGAGGTCCTATGAATAGGGTTGCATTAACATCACGTGCCAAATCATCACCAATATTTGATAGAACTATTGAGAGTGGAACATTTACATCGCCTGGTTGCGCGGTCGAAGGTTCTGATGGATTAGTTCCCCAATAGACAGAAGAGTCTACAATTTCTCCCATTCCAATGGCTTCAACAGTGATGTCCGAATTTAAAGTTCCAATTGGTATAGTCAAAAATAAAATTGCTAACATCAACATATAATGTTTCAACGTTATCACATGTCCATCGGATGGAGAAAAAATGGATTAGAATGATATAAGAATTATTGCTTTCTAATCAATATTTGAGGCGCGCGCGCTTACTCCTGGTCTAGATAACAGTTATTATTGACTTAGACAGACGGTTCTAGGAGCCTACGCTCTAAAGTCGTGAAATGCTATGTCTGAAGTTGCAATCGTCACGAAAAAACTAACCAAGAAATTCGGTAATTTTACAGCCGTAGACGGTATAAACCTAGAAATTCCAGAAGGACAATTATTTGGATTACTAGGGCCCAATGGTGCTGGGAAGACAACGCTTGTTCGTATGCTTTGCACATTACTTGAACCTTCTGAAGGTACTGCTGAAATTGCAGGCTACGATCTTAGAAAAGACGCAGCCGAAGTTAGGAAGCGGATTGGCGTTGTATCGGATGGCGTTTCATTATATAAAGATCTAACGATTGAGGAGAACCTAAAGTTGTTCGGCACTCTATATGATTTGCCAAGAAGTATCGCTGAGGATAGGATGCAGAATTTACTGGACATGTTTAATTTTAAAGAAAAATCAAAGAGATTGGTAGGTGAGCTCTCATCAGGTTGGATGAAAAAAGCCATGATAATTGCGGCGCTAATTCATGAGCCTAAAATTCTTTTTCTTGATGAAGTGACTACTGGTCTTGATCCGCAGTCAGCTTTGGCACTCAGGGGATTTACAAGAAAATTATGCGATGAAGGTGTGACTGTTATTTGGACCACCCATTATATGACGGAGCCCGAAATGATCTGTGATAGAGTTGGAATAATCTTTGAGGGTAGATTGATACAGATAGGGACGCCAAAAGAATTAAGGGGTAGTGTATCTGAGCAATCTGTTCTAGAAATCGAGACTCCTAACTTGGACCATAGTACACTGAAAAAAATTGAAGAAATAGGCAATATATGTAAAGTCACATATGATGATCCGATTCTTAAAGCCTCATGCATCGATGAAGGCGATAAACAAATTGAAGAGTCGGTGACAAAAATTCTTCTGGATGCAGGAGCAAGGATAAGCGCCATCAATACAAAAGAACCTACACTTGAAGAAGCATTTATCTCATTAACAGGTGGAGAAGAGGAAATAGATCGATTCATGGAGAAAGCTCGTCAAAAAGTATGATTATTTAATAAAATTTTAGGTAAAATTTAGTCACTCTATGAGTTAACGATTGACAATGTCTAAGCTAAAACATTTCAGTAATGTCTTTGCAGTAATGTTCAATGAATTTCGAATATTAGGGCGGAACCGTTCTGCAATTCTTATCTCACTTGTTGTTATCCCATTTTTTTTCACAGCATCTCTAGGAGCAGGAAGAGGAGGAGAAGGAGAGACTTATTCAGCCTCAGCTGAGATTCCTATCGCTTTCATAGATCAAGATCTTTCCGAAGCTTCAGGACGCTTGTACGAGACCCTAGTAAGATCAGAGGATTTCAATATGTTAATTCAAGGATATAGAGAAGAGGATGCTCTGGCAACTTTGGGAAAAGGTGGACTCTATGGCGCGATTGTTGTGCCAGAGGGATTCCAAAAAAGATTATTGAATAATGAAACAGGAATAATTATTGTGCATGTTGATGATGGATCCCCTGGCGTTG